>JALSHM010000437.1 GCA_026982235.1 Robiginitomaculum sp.
CATGGCGTGTAGCATTTTCATGTCTTCGGGGTTGGGATTATAGGCCGGGAAACTGTGATCGAGATTACACTGCACCGGAATAACTTCGACACCGATTTTATCCAGTACATGGGGGGCGAAATAGCCCGCCGTACCATTACCACAGGCCGCAACCACCCGTAATTTGCGCTTGATTTTGATGCCCTTGGCCAGGTCGTGCATATAAAGCGCAGGCATATCTTCGATAAATTGATAACCACCGCCCGCACGGTTCACGGCTTGGCCGGACAGTGCGATTTCTTTCAGGCGGCTCATCTCATCAGGGCCAAATGTGAGCGGGCGTTCAACACCCATTTTAACGCCCGTCCAGCCATTGCTATTGTGGCTTGCGGTGACCATAGCCACACACGGTACGTCCAGCGCGAATTGCGCGAAATATGCGGTCGGTGAAAGTGCCAAACCAATATCCAAAACTTCAACACCAGCACTCATAAGGCCAACAATTAAAGCCTGTTTAATCGAGAGAGAATAAGAGCGGTAGTCATGACCAACCACGATTTTAGGCACGATGCCAAGTTCGTGGATTAAAGTCCCCAGAGATGCGCCCAAGGTTTGTATACCGTAAAGGTTTATCTCGGATGGTTTATCGCTGGCGGGATGGCCAAACCACCAACGGGCATCATATTCACGAAACCCTGTTGGCTTGATTAAAGCGCGCATTTCGTATTGGGCGGTGTTGGACTTTATATCGCTTTTAGGTTTTTGCATTTTGCAGCTCTCTTTTTCGTTCCACATTTAATTATGCTCATACTAGGGGAATATTAACTGAAAATGACGATTTGGCATTTTCTGCGACGGATTTCTTTTTTGTGCGCGTTTATGTGCATGAGAGAGGCAATTCTGATGGAGGAAATAATGAAATCTGTATTCTTAACTTTGGCGACTTGCATGAGCTTATCAGCCTGTGCCAGCACGCCAGCTTATGCCAAACCACCCGGGCAATGGGTGCTTAACCCAAATAAATGCCCGGACTTGGTTGAGGATAGACGCCAACGCCGTGCCATGCGCCGCGATGAGGCCTATGACAGAGGTCCGGTTGATGTCATTGAAGACTGGGTTGAGCGTAAAGAAGCAAGACGGGACGAAGCCGTTACAAGATGCCCGGCGCGTGCATGGGAATGGCACGGCCCGCGCTATCGGGCGCATTACCACCCACCAAGACCCAAGACGGTCAATATCTATTACCATCCCAAAAAGCGGACATATTACCGCCATAGTGGGCATCGCCGTATCGTGATTAAGTTCTGAGCTTTTAAAAATCACAAAAAACGGAGCCTTATGGCTCCGTTTTCCGACAGTTTTTAAAGCCTATTTGGCGCCAGTTTCGGCTTTTAAATAGGCAATCAGATTGTCCCGGTCGGCTTGTTTTTTCAGGCCGATAAAAGACATTTTGTTTTTTGGAATGTAAGTTTTAGGCTTGGCAATATAGGCAGAAATAGTCTCGTCTGTCCAAATGATGTCTGACGCTATCATAGCTTTGGAAAAAGCAAATCCTTCTATTGTGCCGGCTTTGCGGCCAAATATGCCGTAGAGATTTGGGCCAACACGGTGCCTACCGCCCTCGTTAATCGTATGGCAGGCTTTACAGCGCATAAAGACTTTTTTACCCGCCATTTCTGCAGTCATCTCAGGCATCATTTCTGATGACATCTCAGTCGGTGTCGGCCTAGGCTCTGCTTTCATTTCTACTTTTTTTGCAGGTTTATCGACCGTGGGAACAGGCTTTTCAACTTTTTTTGCGGTATCATTTTGCGGTGCGGGTGCATCTTTGGAGCAAGCAGAAAGCGCAGTGCCGCCCAGTAAAAGGCTGGCCATGACTATAATTTTGATGGGTTTGGACATTTGGTTCTCCGTGTTTTTGGCGTTAACCCTTGATTAATCTTTGTTTTTTTGGCAGAAGTATCAATAAGGTGTGAGTGTTTGCAGTTATTTGGAAGCTTTATGCACCGTAATCCTGTTTGCGCCAAGTGTTTTTGGTGCGACAATTTATAGGGGAAAATTATGGAACAGTATTTACCAATTATTATCGGATTGCTCTCAGGGGCTGCTGGTGGCAATATTGCTGGCAAGCTTTTGAAGTCGAGCATGGGCACGATGGGTCGTAGCCTAACGGGTATTGTCGGCGGTGCTGGCCTTGCTGGTGTTTTGTCAATGATAGGCGGCGGTGATGTAGGTTCTATGGCAGATGCGGCACAAGCGGCCACGTCAAGCGCAATGGATCCAATGTCTATCGTAAAAAGCGTCGTTGGCGGCGGTGTAGGCGGCGGCATATTGACAGCCATTTTGGGCATGGTGACTGGTAAAAAATAAACCACCCCATATTCAATAAAAGACGGTGTTTCAGGTCATATATGGCTTGGAGTGCCGTTTTTTTATGGCTATAAGTCGACATCCGCTAAAATGAGTCAGATGAAAAAGAGTTGAATATGACCTTTACCCCCCCGATAAATGCGATTAGCTATCTGTTGCGCCACTGCGTTGATTTTGATGCTCTTAGCGCAAATTATGCAGATTTAAACGCAGAACTGGCTTTGGATATTCTTGGCGGGGCAAGTGCATTTGCCACGGATGTTTTGGCGCAAATAAACCGTGCGGGAGACGAAAATGGAGCGGTACTTAAGGATGGTGTCATCACCACCGCACCAGGATTTAAACATGCCTATAAGGCTTATATTGAGGCTGGTTGGCAAGGTCTGTCAGCCCCTGAATCTATAGACGGCCTAGCATTGGGCGGAATGGGCTTGCCACAGACCATGAGTGTCGCGGTCAATGAAATGCTATATGCGGCCAATATGGCTTTTGGCCTTTGCCCCATGTTAACGGCCAGCGCTATGAATGCGATTATCGCCCATGCATCTGGCGAAATAAAAGCCACATATTTGCCCAAAATGGTTACGGGGGAATGGACGGGCGGTATGAATTTGACCGAACCTCAGGCCGGGTCTGACTTGGGCGCACTGCGCACCAAGGCCGTACCCAATGGTGACGGCACATATGCACTATCTGGGCAAAAAATATTTATTACATGGGGCGAGCATGATTGTGCACAAAACATAATACATCTGGTCTTGGCGCGTTTGCCGGATGCGCCTGCGGGATCGCGGGGTATCTCTTTGTTCATTGCCCCCAAATATCTTGTGGACGAAGGCGGAAACCCCGGCCAGCGCAATGCTATCACGGCCATTGGTCTTGAACATAAATTAGGCATTCACGGCAGCCCTACCTGTGTGATGGAATTTGACGGGGCGACGGGCTGGTTGGTCGGACCAGAAAACCGAGGCCTGGCCTGCATGTTCACCATGATGAACGAAGCCCGTTTATTTGTTGGTGTTCAAGGTGTTGGTATTGGTGAGCGGGCTTATCAGGCGGCACTTAGCTATGCCAGTGAGCGGGTGCAAGGCCGGGTGGCAGGCCGGGCGGCGGGTGCGCCTATCATAGGCCATGCAGATGTGCGACGTATGTTAATGGATATGAAAGCCGGCCTCATGGGGGCGCGGGCAATCAATCTTGCGACCGCCTTTGCCAGCGATATGGCCGAGACGGCACAGGACGCGGATATGCGCAAAGCCGCCCTCACCCGCCAAGCCTTACTTACCCCCATTGCCAAAGCTTATGGCTCTGATATGGGTGTTGCCGTAGCCAGTACGGGCATACAAATACACGGCGGTATGGGCTTTATCGAAGAAACGGGCGCCGCCCAACATTACCGTGATGCCCGCATTGCCCCGATTTACGAGGGCACAAATGGTATTCAAGCATTGGATCTGGTTGGCCGCAAAGTGCGGCGCGACGGCGGTGAGGCTATGGGTCTACTGATTGGAGAGCTGAGTGAAATTCTGGCAGATGTCAATGATATGCACGGCAAAGACGGGCTGGATTTAGGCTGTAAGCAACGCCACCTTACCAATGGTATTGCGACTATGAAGGAATCCACAGATATGATTTTGACCATGAGCGATGAAGATAGCGGCGCGGCTGCTGTGCCTTATCTTGATTTGTGCGGTACGGTAATTTCGGGGGCGCTCTTGATAAAAAGTGTGCTGTCGGGCATCAAAGCAAATGACCCCGGGGCAGAAGCCATGCAAAAACTGGTTTGGCATCATAGCCTAAAATACCTCTCCAAAGCCCCGGGATATTTAGAACAAATAAAATATGCTAGTGCGCCCGTGTTCGCTTATCCTGAAGATAGACTAGCTGATTTGTGAGTAATTGCAGATAGGCGCTCGCAATGCCTTATATACTTCCTATATAGATTGGGTCATTACGAGGAATTTATATGTCTGCCCAAAATTTTGTCCACCGCACTACTGCCCCTGAAATAACCGCGCGTAAGGGCAAAGAACCTATTGTCTGCCTCACCGCCTATGATGCGCCCATGGCGGCGATTGTGGACGAATATTGCGACCTTATACTGGTCGGGGATAGCGTTGGCATGGTGGTGCACGGCTTATCGTCTACGGTCGGTGTGACCTTAGAGATGATGATATTACACGGCCAAGCGGTTATGCGCGGCTCTCGCAAGGCGCTCGTGGTAGTTGATTTGCCATTTGGTTCCTATGAGGACAGTGTGGAAACCGCCTTTAAAAGTGCATCTCGGGTTATGATGGAAACCGGATGTCAGGCCATAAAAATTGAGAGCGGTTCCTATGCGCCCGCCACTATTCGGTATTTGACCGAGCGCGGTATTCCGGTCATGGCGCATGTGGGCCTGCGTCCGCAATCGGTGAATGTCTTGGGTGGGTATCGGGCGCGGGGTCGTGACGATAAAGTCGCGACAGAAATCCTCAATAATGCCAAAGCCGCCGCAAAAGCGGGTGCCTTTGCTATTGTGGTTGAAGGGGTCAACACCAAATTGGCTGAGCAAGTTACAAAAGCCATTCATGTCCCGACCATTGGTATTGGCGCGTCAAAAAACTGTGATGGCCAAATCTTGGTGACGCCAGACATGTTGGGCATGTTTGATTGGACGCCGAAATTCGTCAAAAAATTCGCGGATTTAAAAGGGGAGAGCGAAAAAGCGGTCAAGGCATATGCCGAACAGGTTAAATCCCGTGCTTTCCCCAGCGAAAAATTCACCTATAAATTCAAGTAAAATATGGACAAGACTTCATGTGCTATTGTATTGCACTGGAACGCGCCCTCCTATAGGTTCGCGCGGTAATTTGAGATAATATGCGTTTTACTATGAGCGCTTTAGAATAGGGGCCAAAATTGGTCGATTTTATCAACGAAGTTGAAGAAGAACTGCGCAAGGACAAGTATAACGAATTACTGCGCAAATACGGGCCTTATATTGTTGCTGCGATTTTTGTGATCGTGGCCGCGACAGGCTATATGGAATATAGAAAAAACAAAATTGCCAATACGGCTGAGGCGGCCTCGGCGACATATATGAGTGCGGGTAAGCTTGAGGAGGCAGGTGATTTACAAGGCGCGATCAACAAATTTGTCGGCTTGGCTAAGGTGGCGCCAGATGGTTATGCGGGATTATCGCTTAGCCGTGCAGCGGGGATGAAAGTTCAGTTGGGTAATTTAAACGGCGCAGTTAGTTTGTTTGACCAGGCCGCCGAAAAATTTGACAAACCAATACATAAAGATTTAGCCAGCTTGAAAGCCGTGTATATTTTGCTTGACCAAGGTCGCTATGCCGATGTGCAAGCCCGGGCAGGTTTGCTGGCTGTGGATGGCGCCCCTTATGCTGATCTAGCCAAAGAGGCGCTGGCGCACGCCGCGCTTAAGTCTGGTGATATAGAGGCGGCGCGCACAGGGTTTGCTTATCTATCCAATGCACCGGGCGTACTACCCGGGGTTAAGACCCGTGCCGCGCAATCTTTGGCTTTGCTTAACGCCAACCGCCCATTGGTTAAACTTGATAGTGGTGCGGTCGAGGGTGATTTGCCTGCACCTGAACCAGAAGCGCCAAGCCCAGAAACACAGATGCCCAAAACAACGCAACCAGGCATGCAAGATGAACAGGAATAATAATGCATAATTTAACAAAAGCCTTGCGTTCTTGGACGCTGTTACTTGCAGGTTCTGCCTTACTGGTAGGATGTTCAACCATATCAAAAGTTACCGGTGCGGTGAACCCGTTTAACGGATCCGAAGAAGAGGGTCACGGCGAAATTCCTACTGACCCAGAACGCATATCCATTTTATCTTTGGACGAAACCCTGATAGTGACAGGCACAATGACGCCAGCCGATATTGTCTTGCCGCCCGTTTATACCAATGCGGATTGGCCACAATCTGGTGGCTATGCCAATCATACAGTCCAGCGCACAGACGCGCCGGGGAATTTATCGCGCCTGTGGCAGAAAAATATTGGTAAAGGTTCCTTTCGCAAGGGCAGGGTCGTTTCCTCGCCCGTTATAGCTGGTGGGCGTATCTATTCTATGGATGCAACAAACCGTGTTGTGGCTTTGGACGCCGAAACCGGAGCCAAGATTTGGGATTATAAAATAACAGTTAAAAGCAAAGGCAAGACTAGGCGCGGGAAAACCAGTATTGTTGACCGTATCAAAGACCCGCTAACTTTGGCCGAAAAAGGCGGTAAAGATAAAGAAGCCGTTGGCGGCGGCGTGGCCGTAGCGGACGGGCGTGTCTATGTTACTTCTGGTTATGGGGTCATTATGGCGCTTGATGTTAGTAGTGGCGCTGAGGTCTGGAAAACCCGTACGCGCACACCAATCCATTCGGCGCCCACCGTCAAGGATGGTCGTTTGTTCGCGGTTTCTGATGATAATGAATTGTTTGCCCTAGATACGGCTACAGGTGATGTGCTTTGGACATATCAGGCGATTATCGAGACGGCGCGCATGTTAACATCACCCAGTCCGGCCGTGGTTGATGACGTGGTGATAGCCCCATTTTCTTCCGGCGAAGTGGTAGCGCTCAAGGCACAAAACGGGGGCGTATTGTGGCAAGAAGCTCTCAGTCCTTCTGGTAATTTGACGCCACTGGCAACACTCAATGATATTGCTTCAGGCCCCGTCATAGCCGATGGTTATGTATTTGCTACAACTCAAAGCGGCGCATTTACCGCTTTCGATTTGCGCACAGGCCAACAAGTATGGAATCAGCCGGCTGGCTCTCTTGGTTTTCCTTTAGTGGTCGGAGATTTCGTCTATACGGTGACAACCGAGGGACAGGTGGTGTGTATGTCCAAGGCGGACGGCACCGTAATTTGGCTCACACAGCTTAGGGTGTTCCAGAAAGAGAAAAAACGCAAAAAGCGTATTTCATGGGCTGGCCCCATCATGGCTGGTGAACGCTTATTGATGATGAGTTCACGGGGTGAAGCGGTGGAGGTGAACCCTTATACGGGCGAAATACTCCGCACATTCAAATTGGCTGGTGATATTTATGTAGCACCGATTATTGCCAATAACACGGTCTATTATATTACCGATGATGCTAAATTAGTGGCACTACGCTAGCCTAGCTAGAGTGAGTAATGTTATGTGCCCGCCCAATAATAATGATAAAGATTTCCCCGAATATGCGGATGATGCGTTTGCGGACGACCTTGAAATAAGCTTTACGCCGCGTATTGCGGTGGTCGGGCGTCCTAATGTGGGCAAGTCGACTTTGTTCAACCGCATTGCGGGCAAGAAATTGGCTATTGTTGATGATACGCCGGGGGTCACAAGGGATCGCCGTGAAGCCAGTGCTGTGCTTGGCTATCAAGCTGTCACCATTATTGATACGGCTGGTTTTGAAGACGCGGTAGGCGAGCGCCTCGAAGCTCGAATGCGTGCCCAGACCGAAGAAGCGGTCAAGGCAGCTGATATCGTATTGTTTGTTTATGATGCCCGCGCGGGGGTAACGGGACTGGACGAGATTTTCGCAAAATTTATCCGCAAAACCGGAAAGCCGACCGTATTGGTCGCCAATAAGTGTGAGAGTAAGGCCTCTGTGCCGGGCGTTGGTGAGGGCTATGGTCTGGGCATGGGCACACCCATAGAGGTCGCCGCCGAGCATAATATTGGTATGATAGAACTGAACGAAGCCGTTGCTGAAAAACTGCAAGACGTGACGCCCGAAGCTGACCAAGCTATTGATACTTCCGAGGCGCCCGTGCGTATTGCTATAGTCGGGCGGCCAAATGCGGGCAAGTCGACCTTAATCAATCATCTCATTGGCTCTGACAGATTGCTCACCGGCCCCGAAGCGGGCGTCACCCGTGATAGTATCACGGTTGAATGGGACTGGCATGGTAGGCGCGTGCAATTTCACGATACCGCAGGTCTGCGTAAGCGTGCCAAAGTGCAAGATAAGTTGGAGAAAATGTCAACGGCGGACACAATTCGTGCCATTAAATTCGCCCAAGTTGTTGTCCTGCTCATGGATACTAGAAGCGCCTTTGACAAACAGGACATGCAAATCGCTGATTTATGCGCCCGTGAAGGTCGCGCCTTGGTTATTGGGGCGACCTTTTGGGATGTTATAGAAAACCGTTCGGAAATGATGGCAATTATCCGCGAGAAAGCGGAGCGTTTATTGCCGCAATTACGCGGACTGCCCGTGATCTTTTTATCCGGCCTCACGGGTAAGGGCGTGGATAAATTATTTCCCGCCATTGAGCGTATTCAAATAGATTGGTCGGCACGGATAAAGACGCCAGACCTCAATGAATGGCTACGCCAAACCATAGCCCGCCACCCGCCGCCCGCAGATAAAGGCCGCCCGGTGAAGCTTAAATACATCACCCAAACCAAGACGCGCCCCCCAACATTTGTTATCAAATCGTCCCGCGCAGACAGTGTGCCCGAAAGCTATAAACGCTATTTGGTCAATACATTGCGAACAGATTTTAATCTACCCGGCACCCCGATACGCATCCATATGCGATCAGGTGCAAACCCTTACGTTTAGGGCCTTTTCGGTTTGATGTGAATCATAATATATCCTTACAATTTTTGCTTGCGGTTTTTGTTTGGATTGATTCTAAAGGGGTATGAGCCGATCTTTTTCATTGTCACCGAGCGAACGTCGTGAACTTGCAGCTACTTTGCGCCGCCATAAAGAGGACGGATTGGTTG
>JALSHM010000438.1 GCA_026982235.1 Robiginitomaculum sp.
AATGTCTAAGCCAAGGCCGGAATGGTCGCCAAAGGCTGCACCTTTGGGGCGGCGGGTGTAAAAACGCTGGAAAATCATTTCCAAATCATCTCCCGGTATGCCTGGCCCGTCGTCATCTATGGTAATAATAGCCATATTGCTCAATTCGTCTTCGCCGCTTTTATAGGACAGGCGAACACTTGCCTTTGTACCCCTAGGCGAGAAGGTCAGCGCATTATCCACCAGATTGCGTAACACCTGGCCTAGAGAAGTCTCCAGTGCCTTAATGATGACCGGATTGTCTTTGTCTTGTTCGGTTGTTAAGATGACATCAACCAAGGCTTCCCGGCGAGTTTGGGTGTAGAAGTCTGTAATATCTGATAGGAATTTATGTAGATCCATGGGCTCGGATTTTTCTTTGGCCAAGGCCGCATCCATGCGCGAGGCTTTGGAAATATCGGTTATCAATCTGTCCATACGCGATACGTCTTTTTCGATAATGTCAATCAGCTTATTTCGCCGCTCCGTGGTCTTGGCGCCGCGCAAAGTTTCGCTGGCAGAGCGCAGAGATGTTAGCGGATTTTTGATTTCGTGGGCTACATCGGCGGCGAATTTTGCGATGTCATCTATGCGGGTGTAAAGCCCTTCGGTCATGTCGCGTAGAACAACGGACAGATCACCAATCTCGTCGCGGCGATCCGATAAATCCGGGATGGCGTCGCGCTTATCAGAAGAACGCACTACCTGTTCGGCCGCCCGTGCAAGCCGCCTAATGGGTAGAGCGATGAACAAGGTCAAAGACAAGGCAGACAGGATAGAGGCTAAAATAGCGATAAGAATAATGGGGGTCAGGCCTTGGCGTTGTGAAGCAAGAATAGTGTCCACATCTCTCGTCTCGAATACAAGGGCTCCTTGAATATCTTCCACACGCTTTACCGGGACGGCGACAGCGACGATGAGCTTTGTATCTTCATATTGTTCGCCGAGTACGGTAGTGCCTAGAAGCGCAGTTTTGATGTCGCGTTCCAAATGCCGCTGTTTTTTCTCTCGGTTTTTGCGAAATACGCGCCAATTATTTATCCGTTCGTCGCTCCATGATTGTAGCCTAACCCACCACGGATCTTTGACCGCTGGCGGTTGAGTTTCGTCCGTGATTGGATCTAATTGCCCAACTTCAATACTATTATCGAGTAAATCGCTATCGGCGACGAGTGTGCCATTTCTATCATAGAGCCTGACACGGGCTTTGTCAGGCACATCAATGCGGGCCATAATTTTACGAGCTTGGTCTTCGTCGAGCCTAGCCATTGCTCCCGACCCGGTGGCTTGGTCTCCGAGTAAATTAGCGATGAGGCGGGTCTGGGAATGTAGATTGTCAATTTTAGCATCAATCAAACTGCGCGAAAACTGGTTCAGCGTTAAGGCGCCCGCGATTAAAATGATTAAGCCTAATAGATTGGCTAAGAAGATCATTCTCGTCAGGGTCGAGAACATGATAAAGCGGCGTACACCACGCGCACGTTTACGCGGTACTGAAAGCTTTAATCGTGATTTCTTGGCACTTGCCATCTCAGCGTTCCTTTATCGCCTATTCTATAGGAATCTATAGCAGACGGGTCTTTACGCTTCCTTATATTTATAGCCAATTCCGTACAAAGTTTCTATGCCGTCAAACTCTTTGTCATATTTGCGGAATTTCTTGCGCAGGCGTTTGATATGACTGTCAATAGTGCGGTCATCCACATACACTTGGTCATCATAGGCGATATCCATGAGATTGTCCCGGCTTTTGACATAGCCTGGGCGTTTGGCTAGGGCGTGTAGAATGAGAAATTCTGTGACGGTCAGGCGCACAGGCTCGCCTTTCCAAGAGCAAGCGTGGCGGTTCGGATCCAGCAATAATTGCCCGCGTTTAATCACTGCATCATCGCCGACCTCAGGTGTGGGGGTTTCGACACTCCCCAATTTAGCGCGGCGCAAAACGGCTTTGATGCGCTCGCCCAAGAGCCGTTGCGAGAACGGCTTGGTGATATAATCATCCGCCCCCATATTCAGCCCCAAAGCTTCATCAAATTCGTCATCTTTAGAGGTCAAGAATATCACTGGCATATTGGAGGTCTGGCGCAGGCGGCGCAAAAGCTCCATGCCGTCCATGCGCGGCATTTTTATATCAAACACGGCAATATCGACCGGGTTTTTGCGCAAAGCTTCTAGGGCGCTTGCCCCGTCGTGAAAGCATTTCACATCATGACCTGCATCTTCCAAAAACATCGAAACCGATGTCAGGATATTTTCGTCGTCGTCTACCAAAGCAATATTGGCCATAAAGCCTCCCAATAGGATAAGGGGTTAAGATTCGCACCACTGTAACGACCCAAATGGGGCGCTTCAAGTTCACAATAATGGCTTTAAGCGCCCAATTGTGGCACGGTTATGGCGGAAAACAAGGTTTTGACAGTACTTGTTGTAACATATTACCCGTAGAAATTATCTTTTTAGGCTTGGTGTCAGGGGGCTGTGCGTTATAAAGACATTTGGTTTTAACGGAAAGTGCTATGGTCAAAGGCAAGAAAACGATAAAAGAAGATGTGAAAAAATCCCGCTTTGAGGTAATTTCTGAAGCGGCCAATACATATGGGGCGCGTAGTTTTGACAATTATGCACAAATTCGCTCCGTGGCCGAGAAACTGCAAGCGGGTCTTTGTGCTTATCTTGCCCATGGGAAAAAATGCGTGTTTTTGGTGCCGCCCCAAGGCCCTTTTAAAGAGCAAAACTATGGCTCGGGTGCGTTTTCTGTGTCCGGTAAGGGCTTCTTGCCCCTAGAGCCCATTAGTTTTGGCCTGGGCGTGCGGGTTAGTGAGAGCGGGGACTTTCTGCGCCTTGTCTTACAATGCCGCAAAGAGGGTAGCCGTATTGATGTACAGGTGGAGCACAATAAAACTTATGAGTTAGATTTACCCGTAACAGAGACAGAATTGGACATAGTCCTAGAAGGCTTGTACCAACATATTTTGCACTGGTTCACTGACCGTGTTGAGCGCTATGACCATGGGAATTATGGAAGTAGTGATATTGGTTTTGATATTTTACGTATAGATGGATAGTGAATAAATATGTCTGAAGCTGCACATGCAATTACCGCCCTCCTGCCGTTTAAAATAGCTCTGATTGGCGTGCTGGGTATTGGTGCTCAGTGGTTAGCTTGGCGCCTACAAAGGCCTGCCATTGTCCTGATGGCTATAGCCGGGCTGATATTTGGACCATTTATGGCTTGGCTGTTTTCCTTAAACATTGTGCAAAATACGGATTTTCTGCACGGGGTTGTCAATGCTGTGCGACTTAACCCTGAAAAAGATTTTGGTGATATGTATCGCCCCATGATTGGGATTGCGGTGGCAATTATATTGTTTGAGGGTGGGCTTAATTTACGGTTTAAGGATTTGCGCGATGCTTCGCGTGCTGTTAGCCGCATGGTATTAGTGGCGGCACCCATAGCCTGGGTTTTGGGAACCGCAGCATCACATTATATTTTGGGTCTGCCGTGGGATCTTTCAGCCATGATTGGGGGCTTGTTTGTGGTGACCGGCCCTACTGTTATTCTGCCTTTATTGCGTCAAGCACATTTGCCGGGTCGTCCGGCTGCAGTGCTGAAGTGGGAGGGGATTATCAATGACCCCCTTGGGGCGTTATTTGCGGTGGCGGGCTATGAGTTTATTCGCTATACCGCCATGGGAGAAAGTACACAATTTGCCCTTACCATGTTGGTATTTGCCGCCATAATTGGTGCGGTTTTCGGGATTATCTCGGGCTGGGCATTAGCATGGGCTTTCAGGCGCGGGCATGTTCCGGAATATCTTAAGGCGCCAGTGGTACTGGTCTGGGTATTGTTCATTTATGTTATAGCTAATGAGTTGGCGGAGGAAACCGGGCTTGTTGCGGTGACGGCGCTAGGGGTTGCCATGGCCAATACTAAATTCGCGGCCATGCAAGAAATGCGCCGTTTCAAGGAAAATATCGCCGTTATATTGGTGTCTGGCGTGTTCATTGTTTTGACTGCCACATTGACTTTGGACGTGCTGAAAGGTTTTGATCTTAAGGTTCTCGGTTTTGTACTGGCTATGATGTTTGTGGTACGTCCAATAGCCGTATTTGTCTCAACTTTTTGGTCGGGGCTTAATTGGCGCGAGACTTTACTGGTGGCGTGGATTGCGCCGCGCGGGGTTGTTGCAGTTGCGGTCGCAGGTTTATTTGCCACCGAGTTACAATTGATAGGTCGTGCGGACGGTGCAATTTTTGTACCATTAGCTTTCGCTTTGGTGTTTGCGACCGTGCTAAGTTCTGGCTTCACCATCACGCCTTTATCGAAATGGCTAGGGCTGGTAGAGAAGGAAAAAACTGAAGGCGTGATGATTGTCGGCGCTAATCCGTGGTCACTTGGTTTAGCCAAAGCCCTCAAAGATATGGACATTCCCGTTTTGGTCGCCGATACCAATTGGCGGCGTTTGCGCGGGGCACGGCTGGAAGGATTTGCGGTTTTTTACGGAGAGGTTTTATCGGAAAATGCTGATCATCGCCTAGACCATTCTGCTTTTGGAACACTAATCGCTGCCACTCCCAATGATGCGTATAACTCTTTGGTCTGCGTGGAATTTGCTCCCGAACTAGGTCGCCACCGCGTATTCCAAATATCGGGTCAAGAAACAGATGATACCGATGCGGGGGCAATTATATACACAGCACGTGGGCGGACTTTGGCTACCCATGGGCGTACATTTGACATGTTGACTCGTGATTGGTGGTCGGGTTGGCGTTTCCGCTCCACTACTCTAAGCGAAGAATATACAATGGAAGACTTCCTAGAGGAACGCGGCGAAGACATTGATATTCTGGTCGCCAAGCGTCCAGACGGTACTCTCGATTTTATGCAGCCGAGCAGAAAAACCAAATCCGTTGGTTCAACCATTTTGAGTTTTGGCCCTGTATTAAACCAGAATAAAGACCGCAATACCCAAGTGCAGACATCAGACAATGTTCCAGCACGCGGCGAGGGCGCCGCTAGCGCCGCCCCTCTCACCAGTGATGGGGCGCTGGCGCTGACACCAAAAGGCGAATTGCCGGGCTAAACTTAACAATAGCTTAAACCCTGTGCCTGATAATCGGTAAAGATTTATTTTCAGGATATTGGCGTGAGCGACGAACATAGTATAGATAAAGGCGCAGAGCCGAGCGGGCAGGAAGTTGCGCCGTCTGTTTCTGTGCTGGAGGAAAAACCCGATACGGTTCTTGGTGCGGCACCGGACGTATTGCGGCCATATGCGCCCATTAGCGAACAACAAGACCCATTGTGGAAGCGCATTTTTGTGCGCAAACCTCGCCCCGAAAAACCAAACAAGAAACCCAAAAAGAAAAAGCAGAAATGGTTGGTTTGGACACTTTGGATATTGGGTTTGCCGGGCGGACTTCTGGCTTTATTTGTGTTGGGCTGGTTTGGTTATGCGGCGCTGGACATGCCGGACACGTCCCCACTATGGGCACCAAAAACCACGCCGCAAATTGTTATCTTCGACCGTTATGGCCGGGAGATTTTACGCAAAGGTGGGGCGGCGGCGAAGCCCGTGAATTTGGATGCCTTGCCCGCCAGCCTGCCCCAAGCTTTGATCGCTATCGAAGACAGGCGGTTTTATAAACATCCAGGCTTTGACCCAATCGGTTTGGTGCGCGCCGCCAAAGCTAATTTTAAGGCCGGGCGGGTGGTGCAGGGCGGCTCTACCCTGACACAGCAACTTGCCAAAAATGTGTTCTTGACCCGCGAGCAAACACTGAAGCGCAAGACGCAAGAGCTCATGTTTGCGGTGTGGTTGGAATTGCGTATGAGCAAGAAAGAAATTTTGGAAACCTATCTATCCAGGGTCTATTTTGGCGGCGGCACAGTCGGTATTGAAAGCGGAGCGCAGCGGTTTTTTAATAAGCCCGCCAAAGATTTGGACACGGGCGAAGTGGCGCTGCTGGTTGGATTGTTACAAGCGCCCGATAGGCTCAACCCGCTGAAGAACCGCCGTCTCAGCGCCGAGCGTACGGCTAAGGTTCTCGCGGAAATGCGCGCGCAAGGCTATCTGACGCCCACAGAATATGACACGGCGATGACCACAGCTATAGAAATTGAGCCTTTGGTGATTAACGCCAATGTGGGCGCACGCTATTTCACAGACTGGGTACTGGCGACCATGGATAGAGAAATAGGCCAGCCTCGCAGTGATATCACTATTCACACAACCCTTGACCTTGAAATGCAGAAATTAGCAGAGAACGCAATCAGGAACGGGCTTGATAATAAACGCAATACCCAACAAGCCGCCCTGATGACTTTTGATGGTGAGGGGGCGGTGCGGGCCATGGTTGGCGGTGTCGACTATCGCCATTCCAGTTTCAACCGTGCGCTCAGTGGTAACCGCCAGCCAGGCTCGTCGTTTAAGCCCTTCGTTTATCTGGCTGCCCTACAATCCGGTCGCACACCTTGGCAATTATATGTGGACGAACCAATAGATATTGATGGTTGGAAGCCGGGAAATTTCTCAAATGAGTATCTTGGTACTATGTCCATGGAGAAAGCATTGGCGTTGTCTATCAACACGGTAGCGGTAAAGGTCAACGAAGAAATTGGCCGCGATAAAGTGGTTGAAACTGCCCATTTGATGGGGCTTGAGGGTTTGAAACCCTATGCGTCGCTTGCCCTAGGCGCACAAGAAATGTCGCTTTATAATCTCACCGCCGCCTATGTGCCTTTCGCAAATTGGGGCTATAGTGTTACACCCCACGGTATAGATGCTATTTATGCCAATAATGGTGACACGCTCTACAGCTATAATGCGCAACGGGGGGCTAATGGGAAAACCAAATTGCTAGACACGCAAACCCTGGGTCAAATCAACTTGATGCTCAGCACGGTTGTACGCGACGGCACAGGTAAGGCGGCGCGGATTCCTGGCCGCGATGTGGCAGGGAAAACCGGCACGACCAATGATTACCGCGATGCCTGGTTCATTGGCTATACGGCGGATTTTGTCACCGGGGTCTGGGTTGGTAATGACGATAATTCCAAAATGGCGCGGGTCACAGGCGGCACAATCCCAGCGCGGATTTGGCAAGACTATATGCGCCAAGCACTGGATAAGGTCTTAGGGGATACAGCCGCTGCAAGCCTACCCACAATCACCAGACCTGCCCATGTGACCCATGACAACACATTAGAAATCCTGCTCGCAGATTTGGAAAAAGCTTTGCCGTAGTTTTCTGCCCCGTTTTCTGTCCTGTTTTGGCGACAGAACTTACATATAAACCCCAAATTAACCCTAAGCTCTAACCCGGAATTACCCATTATCTGCTAATGAGAACCCGTAACTTTTTAGGGTTTTGATGCTTAAGAAAATGATATTGTTGGGGATTGTTCTGATTGCGCTTTTGGGTGCAGGGACGGCGCTTGTCTATAAGAGGGAGGCGTCTTTGACTTTACGCATCAAGCAATACCATAGTGCCGTAAGCGCTCAGGATTTTGAGACAGCCTATAATCTCGCCAATCAATTAGCGGCGGACGGGTATTTGCCAGCACATGGTTTCTTGGCCATGCTTTATGAAAACGGCACTGGCGTTATACAAAATATGGACATAGCGGTGGCGCAGTATAAGCTGGCCGCCATGTCCGGCGATGCAGCGGCGCAAACCCATTTGGCAGGCCTGTATTTAAGTGGCAAAGGCGTGGAGGAGAGCCAAACAATGGCCGTACACTGGTACGAAAAAGCCGCCGCACAAAATCACCCAGAGGCGCAATATGAACTTGGTCGCCTTTACCAAAACGGTACGCTAAAAACCGAGGACACAAACAAAGCCCGCACCCTCCTCATGGGGGCATCACAGGGCGGCTATGCCAGAGCCAATACCATATTGGCAAATATGGACGCGTCCGAACTTGGACTACGTTAAGATTTGCCCGATTTACCCTAAACCTCCGCGCCGACCGCGTGTAATTTATCGCCGTTTTTGCGCAGCCAGGCTTTTGCGGGTTTTACTGTGTCCACGAGTTCGTCGCATAGCCCCCAGAAATTCTTTGAATGGTCGGGGTGGACGAGGTGGGCGCATTCGTGGGCGCACACATAGTCGAGTACATAGGGTGGGGCGCAGATTAAGCGCCAAGAATAGGATATGTGGGTGCCGGATTTGCGGCTGACGCACGAACCCCAGCGTGAACTGGTATCGCGGACACTTATTTTGTCGACCGTTTTGCCAAGCGTGCCCGCATGGACTTGGGTGCAATTAGTCAAGGCTTCACGGGCTTCGCGGATGAGAAACCTCTTAGTGCGCCCGGGCAGGGTATCGGGGTGCGCCGGGACGATGAGATTCTTTAGCTCTGCGTCAAAATGCGGATGTCCGCGCGGGCTTGGGCTGAACAGTTTATAGTGTTCGCCGCGAAACAAAATATCGCCGCCCTCGATGAATGGTTGCGCCTTTGGTAAGGCTTCTAACTGTACCAATATCCAGTCATATTTCTCGCGCACGAATTTTTGCGCGTCCTTGAGCCGTCTTGCGCTACCGGGCACCGTCACGCAAACTCGCCGCCCTGCCGTATCCATTTTGATACTGATACGCCGCGCCCGTGGCCGTAAATAATAAATAATCCGGGAATCACTATCATCTGTCCATGTGGTATTGCTTATTGCGCTTGGCGGTACTATCTTAGTAGGCGATAGAAGATTTAATTTAGCCCTATTTAATTTAGACAGGAAGCCCGCCATGAATATACTTTCTCAAAAACATCTCAAATTCTCAACGCTTGCACTGGCTGGTGCAATGTCGACCACGCTTATCTTGGGAGGTTGTGGAGATAAGGACAAGCCGAAAAATGCAGAAATCAAGAAAATTGAAAAAGTCGCAACCCGTAAAGTCGATAATGCCGAAGCTGAGCGCGCTTTGACGGCCTTGTCTTTGAATGAACCAGGTAGTGGTGCTTTATCGTGGGCCAAGCGTACTGGAGACAGCGGCAATTACACTTAT
>JALSHM010000439.1 GCA_026982235.1 Robiginitomaculum sp.
GAAAAAATAACGGGCGATAATGCAGGCCGGGATCCAGCTCTGAGCGCAGAAGGTCAAGCCCGTGCCAAAATCCTTGCTCAGCTACTCGCAGACAAAAATATAAGCAAGATTTATGCAAGCGATTATATCCGCACCCGCGACACGGCGGCACCGATTGCAGAGATGACGGGCATAAAAATAAGCATATATGATCCGCGTAATTTACAAGAATTGGCTGAAAAAATCCAATCGGCTAAAGGACGGTATTTGGTCGTCGGCCATTCCAACACTATCCCACAAACCGTCACTGCCTTGGGCGGTATCGGCGGCACACCCATTGATGAGACATCAGAATATGATCGTCTGTATGTAGTGACAATTTCACATGACGGCGCCGTACAAACGGATTTGCGCCATTATGGTGCGCCCTATGTGGCACGAGATTAAGACTGTCTTCGCGTGAAACAAGGCTGGAAATTTTGGATTGATCGGGGGGGGACATTTACCGATATTGTGGCCTGTGACCCGCACGGGGTTGTGCGCACCAAGAAATTATTGTCGGAGAACCCTGAGAGTTATGATGATGCGGCGCTGGAGGGGATTAGGCGATTTTTGGGTGTGGCTTTGGGTGCGGCTTTACCGAGTGCGAAAATAGCCAGCGTTAAAATGGGCACAACCGTTGCTACCAATGCACTGTTGGAGCGAAAAGGCGAACGGACAGCTTTGGCGATTACGACAGGTCTGGCGGATAGTTTGGAAATAGGCTATCAGGCGCGGGCGGATATATTTGCCATGCAGGTGAAAAAGCCCGCCCCGCTTTATGATGGTTTGGTGGAAATAGACGAACGGCTAGATGCAGACGGCGGGGTGATAACCGCGCCCAATATGGACAAAGCTCGCGGCCAATTACAAATGCTATTTGATGATGGTTTTAGAGCTTTGGCCGTCGTATTTTTACATGCTTATCGCAATCCCGCACATGAAAAAATGCTGGCAGAACTGGCGCGGGACATTGGCTTTACCCAAGTCTCCACTAGCCACGAAGCCAGTCCTTTGATTAAGATGATTTCTCGCGGGCGCACAGCGGTGGTGGACGCGTATTTGTCGCCTATATTGCGCAATTATATTGATAGGGTGACAGCTTCATTGGGGGAGACCCGCGAACTTTTATTCATGCAATCATCCGGGGGATTGGCAGATGCGGCACATTTCCATGGGCGTAATGCCGTATTGTCCGGGCCTGCGGGTGGTGTGGTTGGTGCGGTGCGCACGGCACAGGCGGCTGGTTTTGACAAAATTATCGGCTTTGATATGGGCGGTACTTCGACGGATGTTTGCCATTATGCGGGCAGTTATGAACGCACCCAAGAGGCCGAGATTGCAGGTATTCAAATGCGCGCCCCGATGCTCGAAATCCATACAGTTGCGGCGGGCGGTGGTTCTGTGCTGGATTTTGACGGGTCGCGGTTTTTGGTTGGACCAAAGTCCGCTGGGGCAAATCCAGGACCCGCCGCCTATAGACGCGGCGGACCTTTAACTGTCACAGATATAAATGTGGTGCTCGGTAAATTACAGCCTGGGTTTTTCCCGGCTATATTTGGGCCACGGCAAGACGAAACTCTCGACACCCAAGCTCCACACATGCCGTTCAAACATATTGCCGCCAAGACGGGTAAAACCTTAGAGGAGACCGCAGAAGGTTTCTTGCAAATCGCTGTCGGCCATATGGCGCGCGCCATCAAAAAAATATCGGTTGAGCGCGGTTATGATTTAGACGGATATACGCTGGCCAGCTTTGGTGGGGCAGGCGGGCAACATGCGTGTTTGGTGGCCGAAGAATTGGGCATAGAGCGGATATTTATTCACCCGCTCGCAGGTGTGCTTTCGGCTTATGGTATGGGGCTGGCGGATATTTCCGTACTTGAGCAAGCCACGGTGAATATTCCCATAGAACAAGTGGCAAAGGCGCAAAGAACCGCCCATCGGCTTATGGAGATTGGGCGTAAAAAATTACAAAGCCAAAACGTCTGCAAGGCCAATATAAAAACCAAAGTGCAGGCATTTGTGCGCTATGAAGGTTCGGACACAGCATTAGAACTTCCCCTCACGGAAAACTTGCAACAAGATTTCGAGTGTGCCCACCGTGCCCGGTTTAGTTTCATTGACGACACTGCCAATATTATCATCGAATCCATAAGTGTAGAGTGCGCGGGCGGCGGTGAAAATATGGATAAAATAATGCTGGCGAGCGAAATTTCACCCGTTGAAAAACCAATTAAATTTTACACTAAAGGGGCGTGGCACCACGCGCAGGTTTATCACCGGGCACAGTTGCAGGTTGGCGAAACCGTATATGGCCCAGCGGTTATCCTCGATGCAGGTGGCACCAATATTGTCGAGCCAGGCTGGGCGGCGGACTTGACTGAGGATGGGAATTTGGTTTTAGGTTTTATATCTTCTCAAAATCTTACCCCCGCCCATAGTGAGAGGTGCGCGACAGTGAGTGAGGGGCATGGATGTGAGCGGGGACGCACAGAGCGAGACCCCGTCCGTCTTGAAATATTCAACAATCTGTTCATGGCAGTGGCAGAGCAGATGGGGGTTGTTTTGCAAAACACGGCACGCTCTGTAAATATTAAAGAGCGACTGGATTTCTCCTGTGCCGTATTTGATGCACACGGTGGCTTAGTGGCCAATGCGCCGCACATGCCCGTGCATATTGGCTCTATGGATGCCAGCTTGCGGGCTTTGATTTATTCTGGCCTATCCATGCAAGACGGCGATAGTTTCGTTCACAATAATCCATATGACGGCGGCACACATTTGCCCGATATAAATGTCATTACACCAGTCTTTATGCGCGGTGGAACAAGGCCAGATTTCTATGTGGTATCGCGGGGGCACCATTCAGACATTGGCGGCATAGCGCCAGGGTCTATGTCGCCTTTGGCCATGAATATTTATGAAGAAGGGGTAATAATTGATTGCATGAAATTGGTGGAGAACGGTAAATTTATAGACGCGGATATTCGCACTGTGTTGACTTCTGGCAAGTACCAGGCGCGAAACCCCGAACAAAATATCGCCGATTTGAAAGCCCAAGTCGCAGCCAATGCTAAGGGGGTGGTCGAGCTGTTAAAGCTCTGTGATATTTACGGACGCGAGACAGTCGCCGCCTATATGGGCTATTGCCAAGATAATGGTGAGACCAATGTGCGCCGTGCCATTGCGTCTTTGTCCGACGGTCGTTTTGTGTATGAGATTGACCAAGGCAGTAAAATACGCGTGCAGATTAAAGTCAACAAAGAAGAAGGTTTTGCACGGATAGATTTCTCAGGCACAGACCCACAAAGAGATGATAATTTCAACGCACCCGAGGCCGTCACCCATGCGGCGGTGCTCTATGTGTTTCGCTGCCTAGTTGGTACGGATATTCCCCTTAATGCGGGGTGTATGCGGCCACTGAATATCCATATCCCGAAAGGGAGTTTGTTATCTCCACAAAAACCTGCTGCGATTGTCGCGGGTAATGTGGAGTTATCCCAAGCCGTGACCAATGCTTTGTTCGGGGCGCTGGGCGTGCTCGGGTCTAGCCAAGGCACGATGAACAATCTGACTTTTGGAAATGATACATACCAATATTACGAAACTATCTGCTCGGGCGCACCTGCGGGGGACGGCTTTGACGGCGCTAGTGCTATCCATACCCATATGACAAATTCACATCTCACAGACCCGGAAGTTTTGGAGCTACGCTATCCGGTGCGCCTGAACAAGTTTGAAATAATGCGCGGTTCCGGCGGTAAGGGGAAATGGAATTCCGGCGATGGGGTGCGCCGTGCCATAGAGTTTCTGGAGCCTATGGAGTGCGCGATACTGTCCGGCAATCGTGTGGTGCGCTGCGCAGGTGTCAAAGGTGGCAGGGCTGGGCGCTTAGGCCGCAATACGGTCATTCGCGCTGATGGATTTTCGCACACCCTAAAAGGCTGCGACAATATCAAAGTGGAGCCCGGTGATATATTTATGGTAGAAACGCCGACGGGCGGCGGTTATGGTGAACCAGATGATGAATTTTAATGAAATGATGCGTGGGGGCACGGACGGTCTTGCAATACTGGACGCTGCAGCGTGTGCCAAACTTGCCAAAGGTAAAGATGTGCTTTTGGTGGATATTCGCGATGTGCGCGAACGGGAGCGGGACGGGTGTATTGCGGGCGCTTATCATATGCCGCGCGGTATGTTGGAATTTTGGATGCATAAGGATAGTCCCTATTACAAGTCTGAATTTGGCAAGTATAAGCATTTTATCTTTATTTGTGCCAAGGGTTGGCGGGCAAGACGCGCTGCGGTGACGGCGCGTGATATGGGCTATGATGTGAGCGTCATGGACGGCGGACAATCTGCGTGGCGGGACACAGGGCTTGGCTTGGTGCAACTGGACGGGGATAGATTTTATACGCTGGCAGATATAGAATCCATATTGCCGCATATTCTCAAGCGCCAAAATATTGCTAGGTATGAGGGCGGCAAAGTCCTGATTGGCAACCGCAAAGAGTATCCATTTGAGAAAAATTTTGTCACTTGCGACAGTGTCGAGGAGGTCGCTGTCGCCATAGAAACCATGGTCACCCAAGGCGTAGGGCCGTGGGTTGCTGCGGTACATGCACTGGCCATGCGGGCAGACCAACTTAAGAACAGCGCAGATATTTTGCGCAAATTGGCGGTCGCCAAAGACCGCTTGATAAAAACCCGTCCGACCAACACCCTCATTCGCTATCGTCTCGAAGACGTGTTGAAATCCGCCACTATTGCTTTGGATAAGGGTGATGACCCAGCCAAGGCCATTCTCAAACGCATAAAATCCATAATGGATCAGATGTATAAATTTTATGGCCGCCGGGCGGGGTATGGGGCTAAATTGATTGAGGACGGGGACGGTATTCTCACTATGTGCTTTGCCGAAACATCCTTCGTGCTGGCTATGGCGATGGCCAAGATGTCCGGCAAAGACATCACCGTCTATGTGCCAGAAACCAGACCCTATCTACAAGGTGCCCGCTTGACCGCGCCGAGCTTGCATGAATGTGGTGTCAAGGTGAAATTGATAACTGACGGCATGGGTGCGGCGCTGATGGCAGAGGGCAAAATCCAGAAATATATGACGGCGGCTGACCTGATTTCACTGGACGGTCATGTGGTCAACAAGGTTGGCACCTTCCCAAATGCGCTTGCCGCCCACGCCCATGACATCCCATATTTTGTTTTCGCATGGGGTTGTGACCACAATAAACCCGACCGCGCTAGCATCGAAATTGAGCAGCGCGATCCGGCGGATATCCGCAATATCAGGGGGATTCCTACAACCCTAGACGCCATAGATGCAGCCTATCCAGCTTTCGACATCACCCCACCCAAATATATAACGGGCGTCATCACAAGACACGGCGTGCTTAGCCCTTATTTGCTTAAGAGCGGATTTGAATAATGGGGCTTGATTTTACAAACTAGTTGATTATACTGGTTTAAATAGAGAGATGAGATTATGACCAAAACTATTGGAGCCTTTGAGGCCAAAACCCACCTGTCTGCGCTCCTTGGCAAGGTGGCGAAAGGTGCGGAATTTACAATAACCAAGCGCGGTAAAGCTGTGGCTCGGCTAGTACCTGCCACACAAGCTAGGCGGGTCGATGTGGACAAGACGATTGCCCGGCTAAAATCCATCCGCAAAGGCACGAGTTTAGGGGAAGATTGGAAAACACTCCGCGATGCGGGCAGACGATGAGCGCATTTGTTCTTGATTGTTCCGTCGCTATTGCTTGGTGTATTGAAGATGAAGCGACACCCCAAACAGACGCTTTGTTAAACAGGATAAGGGATTTTGGTGCGTGTGTACCGCAATTATGGGGTTATGAATTTACCAATGTTATGCTTCAGGCCTGCAAAAAAGGGCGGTTGAATGATACGCAATTATTTACAATGTTTGAACTAATGGAGGAACTCGCTATCACAATTATTAGCGATACGGATTTTGCGCACTTGAAAGACATATATGCACTTGCGCGCGCCGAAAACCTGACGAGTTATGATGCCACTTACTTAGCTTTAGCGATGTCACAAAAAAAGCCGCTTGCGACATTGGACAAAGCATTGCGCCGTGCATGTGGTCATGTTGGCATTGAAGCCTTACCATAAACGGATTTGAATTATGACAGAAATTACGGCACTTATTGGCGGGACGGGGATTTATGCTTTGGCGGGTATGGAGCTTCGCTCTGAGACCATAAAAACACCTTACGGCGAGGTGACGGTCGAGCGAACGGATGATTTAATTTTCCTTCACCGCCATGCGCCCAGGCATTCTGTGCCGCCCCATAAGGTGAATTATCGCGCTAATATCAAGGCGCTGGATATGCTGGGGGTGAAGCGAATTTGTGCGACTTTTGCGGTCGGGTCTATCAATCCGGATTTTGAACTCGCCGTGCCCGTTATCCTGAGTGATTTTTTGGATTATTCATCGGGTCGGGAACACTCTTTTTTTGATAGGATTGATGCGGGCAAAGGCCATGTGGATGTTAGCGTGCCGTTTTGTCCAGTACTATCGGATGCGTTAGAGGCGGAGGCTGCGAAATTGAATTTAAAGGTCAGACGCGGCGGGGTTTATGCGTCTACTAATGGGCCGCGATTTGAGACACCTGCAGAAATTCGCGCTTACCGGAAATTTGGTGCAGATGTGGTTGGTATGACATTGTGCCCAGAACTGCCTCTCGCCCTGGAATTGGGCATGTCCTATGCAGGGCTAGCATTTTCGATAAATTGGGGTGCTGGCATGACCCCAAATATTGAATTGCAACATGCGGGCGTGGACGAGATTAAAGACAAGATGTTACGCACAATGATTGGTGCTTTGGCCAATACCAAAAACGCGGACTGTATACCCGCCACAATATTGTAAATCTATTATGACCAAATTTTCCTATGCAGAGCACCTCGCTGATTTCAAAACTACAGCCCGCTGGCTTGCGCGGCGTGGCTGGTCGGAGGCCGCTGGTGGCAATATGTCCATTCGGCTAGAAGCCTTAGCCAAATTGCATGAAGACGACCATATTGAATTACCCATAGAGGTGCCATACATTGCTGGGCAGGTCATATTGCTTACAGGCTCAGGCACACGGGCGCGAGAAATAGGGGTGGATGCTGAACCCCATATTGGCCTGTATAAAATTGCCGACGACGGGCGGCATTATGGCTGGATAGCGGGCAATCAAAACCCGTCCATGGAACTGCCCGCCCATTTCGCTATTCACAATGCCCTGGAACAATACCGTCCAGAAGATAAAGCCATTTTGCACACCCATCCCGCAAGCCTCATTGCTTTGTGTCATATACCGGGTTTTGATAATAGCAAAACTATATCGGATAAGATCCTGTCCCTGCAAAGCGAAGCCAGACTGATTTTGCCCGAAGGTACCGGGTTTGTGGAACATGAGTTACCAGGGTCTTTGGAGCTTGGCTTGAAATCTGCCGAAGCCGTGGCCAAGCATCATTTGGTATTGTGGCAATATCACGGCCTCTTGGCAACAGGCGAAACGCTGGCGGGGGCATTTGATAAGCTGGAAGTGTTCGAAAAAAGTGCGCGCGTCTATTGGCAGCTCCGCGCAGCAGGCATTGACCCTGCGGGCATTGATGAGGGCGAGATAAAAAACACGCTCACCGCCTTTGGTCGACTTGCGCGCTATCCAACTGGCATTTAACCACAGGTGCGCGCCAAAATGCGTAGGCGATTAACAGGCTGGCATAGATCACCAATGCCAGCCAGCCCATATTGCCCACAAATCCCCATGAGGCATATATACCATAACCATAAATAAGGACGGCTAAAACTGGGAGAAGTTTGGTTGCCCAAACAGGCAGTTTAAACGGCGCAGCGGCATAGGCTTCGGGCTTCGTACGGGCTAGATTATACAGGGCAAATACAGGAAATAAGCCAAATATTGCGCCAACAGCATTCCCAAGCACAGCCACATAATCCAAGCTCATACCTGTAATGATTGGCACGAAACCGACCACGAAAAACAGGGTCAGAAATATCCACGGTGTACCGAAGCGATTTTTTGCGGCCAGTTGCACAGGCAACCAACCGTCTGCGGTCGCCATGGAAAGTCCACGTGTGCACCAAGCAAAAATTGCGTTCAGAGATGTTACTAATGACAACATCACACCACCTGCGATAAAGGCAATATAGATGGGCGGCGTGAAAATAACTTTGGCGGTCGCAGCGAGGTTTTTACCTTGTACCTCGCCGAGTGGTAAAACCCCTGTTGCAACAATGCCAATTCCCACATAGAGCATTGTAACAACCAACAAAGATATTCCCATGACTAAGGGAATAGTCCGGCCCGGGTTTTTCATCTCACCCCCAAATTCACTGACAAATTCAGAGCCAATAAGACTGAGGCGCAGTAAAAATGCGGCAGCAAAAAAACCACCAAATCCATTGGGAAAAACCTGCGAAAGCTTGGTGTAGGGCGTGTAATCGTTAACATGACCCAAGCCGGCGAATATATAGGTGAGGAGGGAGATAATCAAAATCAGCACCATCAAGCTTTGGAAGCGTGCTGCCGTCTTAAGCCCCAAAAGATTGGCGATATAACAAGCAATCATAATAGCGGCGGCGACCATTGTCATATTTATATTGGGAAGCAGGGCGTTTGCATATTCGGCGAAACCAATAGCGAAGCTTGCCAAAATGACTTGGCCTGCTACCAAAAGCCCCAAATATACAATCGAGGTCTTTGCACCGAGCAAGTCGCGCACATATGTATAATTCCCACCCGTCGCGGGAATGGCAGAACCGAGCGAAGCAATGCAAATGGTCGGAATAGCAACAATAGCGAGCGCTAATAAAAACGCCCACGGCGCCCCATATCCGGTCATAGAAATACTAATCCCGGTCAGGACAACGACCCCCGTGCCGATAATCTGCCCTAA
>JALSHM010000440.1 GCA_026982235.1 Robiginitomaculum sp.
CTTTAATTTCCGTTCTTGTTGGTGGAGCGTCGGTGCTCACCCTGATAACCCAAGGTGTTTTACAGCTAACACCGTGGTACCGCGCCGATATGATGATACCGCTGGCAGGCATGGTATTTGCTGGTTCCATGAATGCAATCGCCCTTGCAGCAGAAAGATATTTTGAAGAACGCGAGCGAAATATGAACATAAATCAAGCCCGTGCCAGCGCCCTGCGCACCGCTATGATACCCATCACAAACGCCCTCTTTGCCGTCGGCCTCGTATCTCTGCCCGGCATGATGACCGGGCAGATATTATCCGGCACAGACCCGCTCATTGCCGTCCGCTACCAAATAATGGTCATGACCATGCTCTATGCCAGCGCCGGATTATCGGCAGCCCTGTTCCTGACCATTGTGTCGCGGAAAGACTAGGAAAGGCCGCCCAAAAGACCCTCTAGCTCGTCTAGTTCCTCATCGGATAATAGGGCGCTGCCTGTGAAGGCTGAGGCGGGGAGGGGGCCGTCGACCTCTAGGACGCGGCCAAAAAATTCGCGGGCCATATGGGCGAGAGTGGTGGTTTTTGATATGCGTGCGGATATACTGGCTGGTTTAGAAGTGGTTGAGACCGAGACAAAACCCTTGTCAGCCATGCGCTCTAGCGTTTTTCGGGTTGAGGAGAACGACCAGTTAAGCTCGGTGGCACACGCATCGTGCAGACTGCGCACAGGCATAGCGCCTCGCGCCCAAAGGGCTTTGAGTAAGACAAGTTCCGGCGGATTAGGTATAATTTTCATAACTCTATTGTGTGACACCCGTCGCAAGATGTCAAGATAATTATAACTCAAGATGGCTTCTGGGTAGTGTCATTTTTGAGGCCGTAGCGTCATCTAAGACGCCTACCGTTTGTTGTCAAAGTTTTTGCGCCCTAAGTCAAAAGTCGCCACGCACAAAAAATAAATTCTTCCATAACGCTTGGGTGAGCTTATGCAAATCCGTGCGCCACTCATCGTTCAATCGCCCAGCGGGCTGGCATATATCAACCCCCCCAAAAGGCAGGCAAACCTCAAACACCTGAGCCTATACAAAGTGCAGAAATAGCTTGAACAGAAGGTTTAACTTATATATCCAAACCTTTAACTAAAGCTTGCTGCCCGATAAGGATCTTCAATATGGTGTATTATATAAATCTCTTTCATGTGAAAACTGTTTTAGTGTTGCTCTTTTTATCGGCAATGTCATTTTATTCACAAAACGCTTACGCCACCGAAGACATTGATGTATATGCACAACTCCCCAGAACAAGCGGCGTTAGTGTATCGCCGGATGGGCAACGTGTTGCTATTCTGAGGCCCCACAAAGGCTCTAAAGCAATATTTATCTATAACCTCGAAAAACCACAGGCTAAAGTAAAAGTTATACCAACGCCTCAAGACTCAATTGTAAAAACCGTGTTTTGGGGTGGAAATAAAAACATAGTACTTAGGGCTCAGTTCCCACGCAAGGCAAGCTGGGCACGAACCCATACCAAACAAGCGCTTTTTAGTCGTTATGTATCTTACAATATTGATACAAATGCGCCCGCTATTTTAATGAAAAAACTACTCCAAAAGGAGGCAGACACTAGGGGCGGTGCTACACGACAAATTACCTACGCGGGAAGTGTGATTCACAGTCTGCCAAATGATGCCAAACACATACTGATTTCACGCAGTAAATATATCGCCCCGAATGCCTTTACTATCCACTACAAGGTTAACCTAGACACAGGCAAAGCCACTACCGTCCGCAGACTCGACATTAACACCCAAAATGTTATTTTTGATGTAACGGGCGAAGAAATGTTAGCTAGGTCAACATATGACAGTAACACCGAAACATACAATGTTTATTTTGTAGAAAACGGCAAAGAGCGCCAGGTGTTTTCCAAAAAGTATGCCAAAGGTGAGCTTCCAAACTATCAGGTTGTCGGCATAGAGCCAGATAAAACCAAGTTATTATTCCTCGATTCAACATCTTCTGGCAATCCATTTTTTACAATAGACACTAAAACAGGTGCACGGGGAGCTTTTGAGATTCCCGCTCAACGCCCAAGAAATTTAAACTTTCAACCCCTAACGGATAGGTTTACTGGTAAAATAATCGGCATAGGTTATGTAGATGACCATTACCGTCAAAAATACTTAGCTGAGCCCTACAAGGGCTGGCACCGTAAAATAAGCAAGGCCCTGCCAGGGAAAAATATTCGTATTTCTTCGTGGACCAAAGATCATCAAAAAATTACAGTTTATGCAGAAGGCCCTACAGACAGTGGGGAGTATTATTTGTTTGAACCAGAAAGAAAAAGCTTGTCTAGCCTTGGAAAAAGGTATCCAGAGTTAGATGAAAATGAAGTTGGTCGTACTTTCAAGGCAGACTTCACCGCTAGAGACGGGTTGAAAATTCCAGCCTACATCACCCTACCGCCAGGGAAAACCTTGAAAGACGGGCCATTTTCTCTAGTGGCAATGCCCCACGGGGGGCCACAAGCCCGAGATAACGCAAGCTTTGATTTCTGGGCTCAATACATTGCCGCCCACAATGTCGCTGTATTTAAACCAAATTTTCGTGGTTCAGACGGCTATGGTTATGATTTTGTTAAAAAGGGACATGGTGAATTTGGCGGCAAAATGCTAGATGACACAATTGATGGCATCCTAGCGCTCGACGCAAGAGGAATTATCGACAAAAATAAGGTTTGCGTAACCGGAGCTAGCTATGGTGGCTACCAAGCATTTGCCTTGCCTGTTCGGGATAAGGACTTGTTCAAATGCTCCATTAGTGTAAATGGTGTGTCAGATTTAACGAAAATGCTAAAATGGGTTGCTGGCGGCAGAGGCTCTGGTCGTAACAATTTTGGCTCAAGATATTGGTATAAATGGATGGGGCATTACGCCAAAGAGCCCGAGAAAGTTAAACAATTCTCCCCGGCTAAAAATCTTGATGGCGTCAAAACAGAGTTTGTTATTTTACACGGAGAGCTTGACCCGGTGGTGCCATATGAGCAGTCCGAGTATATGGCCAAAGCGTTGAAAAAAATCGGGCAAACAGGAGAAATAATAGCCTTCCCTGGAGATGACCACAATCTCAGTCTTCCACAATCACGTAAAGTTTTGCTTGAAGAAAGCGCTAAGCTCTTTTCAAAACACCTTGACTGGAAAGATTAAAAACTAACTCTAACACATGTAAACTGCGCCCAACCTTTTATTATTTAGGGGCAAACCTTTCGTGGTTAACAAAGGGAAAAACTGGTGAGCGATGTAAACAAACCAAGTGATAGCATGAAAATGTTTTCATTTTGTGCCCTTTATTGCGGCGCTTGATTATCTTTTTCTTGGCGGCGGAGCATCATGACCTCGTTAAACTCACCGCCGAGAATGACCAGTGCGGCGGAGATGTAAACGAAAAGCAGGGCGATGACAACACTGCCGAGCCCTGCATACATGATTTGGGCGCGGGAAAATTCTGCCGTATATTGGGCGTATAATTTTGCCGCCAAGAGCCATAAAACCATAGTTGCCAATATGCCAGGCAGGACTTGTCTGAACCTAAGCCGTTTGCGCGGCAAATATAAATGCCCGACACTCAGCGCCAAAAACATGACCCCCAGACCCACAGGCAGGCGCAATAAATGGAACCAAGCCGAAAGATTGTCTAAAAATTCGGCGCGGGATGCGGCAACGTCCCACCACAAAGGCGCAAAAACAATCAGCACCGCCAACACCAATAATACGCCCGCCCCGCCGATAACAAAGGCCAGGTTTTGCAAAAACCGCATCCACCACGGCCTGCGCATTTCTGCGCCCAAACCATAAGCCCGGTTAAACCCAACCCGCAAGCTCTCGACCCCGCCTGTGGCAATATACAGCGTAAAGGCGATGGACAATGTCAACACCCGCTTATTGGACACGGTGAGGATAGAATGGATGTCGTCGGATACAGGCGCGACGATTTCAGCCGGGGCGACGGACAATAGATAATCTATTACGGTGCGCGCCAAAGGTTCATTACCCAAAAACCCGGCCAGAGACGTCAAGAAAATCAGAAACGGGAAAAACGCCAATAGCGATGAAAACGCAATATTGCCAGACAGCGCAAACCCGTCATCTGCCACAAAGCGGCGGTGAATGTCCCGTAAAAATAAAAAAGGGTGCTTCACCAAAATTTCAAATAAGTCTGTCTTTGATTTCGCCATATAAGCTATGCGATATTTTGGCTGATAACAAATGACAGCACCATCATGGTGGCGGCGCTGATGAGAATGCCAGCAAATACCGCGCCGACCCAATCAAACCCGCCGACCCGCCAAGCCAGGCGCACATCAATGGCTAAAGTCGTGATATATAAAGTCAGCGCTATCACATAGGCTGGGAAAAACGGCAAAACGCCAAGCAAATACAAACCAAGAGCAGCAGCAATAATGGCATATGCAAACAACACCGCCCAGTTACGGACGATAACCCACGGCCTGAACCTGTCCATTTTATCAAACAACATACACAAAACATAAGCCATGAGCGGAAATGTCAAAGCGATAAGACCAAGCGTCATTAAGATGGGGCCGTAGGGCATAGTCGCCGTATTATCGTTATATTTAACCGCAGCCCTAGCTGCAATCAGTCCCAGCGGGATATAGGCGGCAACCGCGATAAATGAGCGCGGCAAACCGCGTGGGGTCAAATCAAAACCATCCTCCCACGGCTTGTCACCTAAGGCGTTCACCACACCATTAAATATACGAACTAAATTCATGCCTCAAAGTAGCGCACTAAAAACGCTTTGTAAATTTGCTTGAGGTTTTTTATATCAGCGATTTTCGCATGTTCATTGACCTGATGAATGGTTTTACCGATAAGACCAAATTCAACCACGGGCGCATAATGGGTGATGAAACGGGCATCGGACGTGCCGCCGCTGGTGGAAAATTCGGGTCTGCGCCCTGTAATTTCTGCAACGGCCTGGGCTAATTTTTCGCTTAAGGTACAAGGCTTGGTCAAAAACGGATGGCCGGGCACGGAAAGGTCGGCCTCGATGCGCCCCTCAAATTCCTGGCCCGCAATTTCGATTTCCGCATTTATCCAGTCCAGTAAATCTTCGCCTGTATGCTCGGTGTTAAAACGAATATTGAACTTTGCGCTGGCCGTGCCTGCGATAATATTATGGGCTGGATTGTCCACATCCACCGAAGTGATCTCAAGATTGGACGGTTGGAAATTTTCATTGCCACCGTCCAATTTTTTGCTGGAGAGTGCCGTCAGTAATTTCAGCAAGGTCGGCACAGGATTGCCCGCCAAATCGGGATAGGCCACATGGCCTTGGGTGCCAATGACGCGCAATACCCCGTTCAGCGAGCCGCGCCGTCCAATCTTAATCATCTCGCCCAGCCGGTTCGGATTGGTCGGCTCCCCCACCAAACAATGATCAATAATTTCACCTGCCTCAGCAATGGCCTGCAATACTTTCTTGGTGCCGTTAAGCGCCGGCCCTTCTTCGTCCCCCGTGATGAGAAAACTGATAGAGCCGTCAAACGCTTTGTCGTCCGCTAAAAACTCTGACACCGCCGCCACAAAAGCCGCAATCCCGCCCTTCATATCCGCCGACCCGCGCCCCCATAATATCCCGTCCTCTATGACACCGCCAAACGGGTCATGCCGCCAAGCACCCACATCACCAACAGGCACAACATCCACATGCCCCGCATAACAAATATTCGGCGCAGATGTGCCGAGCCTAGCATAAAGATTATCAACCATTTTTTCTTTTTGGCCAAAAGGATAACGCGTACAGGTGAATCCCATACCCTCAAGCGCATCTTGCAAAACCCCAAGCGCCCCCGCATCCATTGGTGTGACAGATGGGCAGCGGATAAGCTTTTGCGCCAAATCTATAGGATCAATATGATGGATAGCCTGCACAACATTATTTCCTGTTAGCATTGAGAATATTTTGTTCCGCCTTTCGAATAGCTTTAAGTGTCTTTGCTTCGCTGCGCGAAAACACCGCCCATATTGCTGCTGGCAACCAGCCAATGAGGGTAATTTGTAAAACCAAACATACAATCCCTTGGATTATTTTTCCCCTTAGAAAAAAGGACAACCACGGTAATAAAATTGCAATCAATATCATTGAGCATTCTCCTTGTTTACAGACCTCACCAAATAATTGACACTGGTGTCGTCCGTGATTTTCCAACTTCCGCCCAGCGGATTATAGGTCATACCAACTGGTTGGTCAGGTGCAAGCCCCGCATCTTTGAGCATTCTTACCATCTCTAGCGGCTTAATGAATTTTGCGTATTGATGGGTGCCTTTGGGGAGCCAATTCATGATATATTCTGCGCCCAATATAGCCAGTGTGAAGGCTTTGGCGGTGCGGTTAATGGTGGAACAAAAACTAATGCCGCCAACTCTAAGCATTTGTGCGCAATATTTGGTGAACAAGGCCGGATCGGTGACATGTTCTAACACTTCCATATTCAAGACGACATCAAAGGGTTTTTCGCCGCTGTCAATGAAGGCTTCTATGGTCGTATATCTATAATCTATGTCGAGACCAGATTTATCCGCATGTACCATGGCGGTCTTGATGTTTTTCTCCAGCGCATCGACGCCTGTAACCTGTGCGCCCAGCCGCGCCATAGGTTCACATAACAAGCCGCCGCCACAACCCACATCGAGAATGCGCAGACCCTTGAGGGGTAGGCCTGCCTCAGGGTCGCGTAAAAAATGCGCGCAAATCTCCTCTTTGATAAACCGCACCCGGCAACCATTCATGATGTGTAAGGGTTTAAACTTACCATTCGGGTTCCACCAGTCCTCGGCCATTTTGGCGAAATGCGCCATTTCGGACGCATCAACGCTGGTCGATTTTTTGTGGCTGACTTTAGAAGTCGCGTTTTTGTGAGCCGTAGAGGTCATATTGGCCTTTCCAATCTTGAAAAACCCTTATAGACAATGGAGCAAATAAACAAAGAGGCTTTATGGCGCGTATTGTCATGAAATTTGGCGGCACTTCCGTGGCAGATCTGGACAGGATACGCCATGTGGCTGCGCTTGTGGCCGCAGAACATGCAAATGGCAATGAAGTGGCCGTGGTGGTATCGGCCATGTCGGGCGAAACCAACCGCCTGGTTGGCTATGTGGACGCACTTGCTGCCGATACCAATATGGGTGGAGATATAGACGACGAATATGACGCCATTGTCGCCTCTGGAGAACAAGTAACCAGCGGGCTATTGTCCATTGCGCTCAGACGGCGCGGGGTTAAGGCGCGGTCATGGCAAGGCTGGCAAATCCCCCTGCAAACCGACGGCGCCCATGCATCAGCGCGCATAAAAGGCATAGAAACTCTGGCTTTTAACCAATCTCTCAAAGACGGGGTGGTGGGTGTGGTCGCAGGCTTTCAGGGCATCAGCCCCCAGGGACGCGTATCGACTTTGGGACGCGGTGGCTCGGACACTTCGGCAGTGGCTTTGGCGGTGGCTTTGGGGGCAGATAGATGCGATATATATACGGATGTGGACGGGGTCTATACCACAGACCCCCGTATTGTACCCGAAGCCAGAAGGCTGGGTCGGATTGCTTTTGAGGAAATGCTGGAACTGGCCTCCCAAGGGGCAAAAGTTTTGCAAACACGGTCGGTCGAACTGGCCATGAATAATAATCTGCCCATCAGGGTTTTGACCAGCTTTCGGAATGTTGATGAAAACAACCCCGGAACATTGGTCTGTTCGGAGGACGAAACTATGGAAGAACGCGTTGTAAGCGGCGTCGCCTATTCTCGCGATGAAGCGCAAATTTCCCTGCTCAGGCTCAATGACGAACCTGGCGTTGTGGCGCGGGTTTGCGGGGTCATGGCCGACGCCAATATCAGTGTCGACATGATTGTCCAAGGCACATCCCGGCGCGAAGATAGCGCCAATTTGGTGTTCACGATCGGGCGGCGGGATTTGGATAAAACATTGGCAGCACTAGACGCTAACAAAACAAAAATCGGCTTTGATGGTTTGTTGGTCAATGACAAGGTGAGCAAAGTGTCCGTAATCGGCATCGGTATGCGCTCCCACGCGGGCGTGGCGCACACAATGTTCGCTGCGTTGGCGCAGAAAAATATCAATATTGAGGTCATCGCCACATCCGAAATAAAAATCAGCGTGTTGATTGATTCCGATATGACTGAATTGGCCGTCCGCGCCTTGCACAGTGCTTTTGAATTAGGAGCGTCTTAATTAAAATCCCTGGCCCCATAAGCATTAAGTCCGATCCGGGCGTTGTATTACTGAAGCGCATTCGCGCCTTAATGGCCTCTGAAGCCGGCATAGAGGGAGGCGTACAAGCGCGGCTGGACAAGTTCGTCAAAATTATTGCCGCGTCCATGAAGGTCAATGTGGCATCAATTTATTTGCGCGCCGGAGATGATCTAGAATTGTGCGCCACTAAAGGATTGAAGCAAAGCGCCGTCCACAGCACACGACTTAGCCTAAATGAAGGCTTGGTTGGTTATGTGGCAAGGCGAGCGAAACTGCTTAATCTAGCAGAAGCCTCAGATCACCCTGACTTTGTTTTCAAAGAAGAAACTGGCGAACAACGCTTTCATTCTTTCCTCGGCGTGCCTCTATTGCGCGGGGGTCGAAATCTGGGCGTATTGGTGGTGCAAGGGAAGCGGGCGCGAGTCTATAGTGAAGTTGAAGTTGAACACCTATTAACCGCCGCGACTTTGCTCGCGGAAATCGCAGTTGAAGACGAACGATCGGGCGGGGCGGAAGCCCGAATCAAAGGCATACGCCTAACGCCTACCGGGGCGGAAATAATTGTCGGTCAAGCCTTCGCCGACGGTCTCGCCCAAGGCCGCGCCGTGCTGCATTTACCGCCTGTCTCTGTCGGGAAAATGCTATCAAACAATACCGGCGAAGAACA
>JALSHM010000441.1 GCA_026982235.1 Robiginitomaculum sp.
TTGGAGGCTCTAAGCGGTGCGGATACAGATGTGTTTAGCGGTGCAGATTCTATTGTAGCTCGCTTGGACACTTTGGAGAAGAAAATTGCGGACGAAAGCCCGCTTACTGTGTCAAGGCTACCAAATGCGCCTTCTGAGGCATTCAATAAAAAAGACCAAACTGGCAATCAAAAAGACCAAACTGGAACACAGAAATCTATAACAGACAATCCCGCACCAGAAAGAGTTTCCGAAAGCTCTAATTTGACGGCAGAAGGCCAGTCCGAGCTTGAAATCCTCATAGACACATTCCCCCGAGAAAAATTACTGGCAGCGGTCAAAAAGCAAGAAGCATCGGCCATGTCTAAACCAGGTTGGCTCCGGCGCGCTTTGAGCAAGCATATCAAGGTTAGAACTGATGAAGCCGTTGACCCTTATAAGACAATTGACGCTGCTGAAGCGGCGCTCGGGGCTGGTGATATTACCGCTGCCTTGGCGTATATTCAAAAATTAAACCCTCCCGTTCGCACCAGTATTGCCGAATGGACGCAGGCCGCCAAAAAAATTGCGGCTCAACAATAAAACAGGAAAATCATATGGCTCGTTGGCTGATATTACCGCTTATCCTTCTCGTCGCTCTGGCAGGCCTTTTGGTCTATGTCGGCAGTGAACGCTATATCCAATACGAATTTGTTATAGGGAAACCAACCGAGGGACTTTATGTTTCAATGCAGGCCGCTATTGCAATTTGTGCGGCGCTTGTTGTTACCATAGTTTTATTATGGTCGCTACTCACATGGATGTGGCGTCTGCCGACCCGCATGAAAAAGGGCATGGGGCGCAGGCGCGGCGAACAAGGCCTCGATGCGGTTGAGCAGGCTTTATTGGCCGTAGAATCCGGGGACGGCACGGCTGCGTTCAAGAAAGCCAAAAAGGCCAGCGAGCTTTTGAACCGACCAAATTTAACCGCGCTAATCTCTGCCAAGGCGGCGGAAATTCGCGGCGAACACGACGATGCTCACACCCATTATACCAGTCTAAGGGATAATCCAGAAACCGAAGCCGCAGGCCTACGCGGCTTGGCGCGGCTGTCTGAAAACCGGGGAGACCATGTGGCCAGCATTGAAGTGGCCAAGGCGGCACTTGAATCCCAAAAAGCGCCAATGTGGGCTTTTGACTTGCTCTACACCTCGCAAACCGCACTGGCCGATTGGGAGGGTGCGCTGGAAACTTTGGCAATAGCAGAAAAACGTAAACTTTTGGGCAAAGACGAAATTCGTCGGCGCCGGGCGGTACTGTTGGCGGCTAATGCCAGCGCCTTGGACGACAAGGGTCAATTTGCAGAAGCTCTTGACCAGGCAAAGCGTGCCGTAGATTTATCGCCGGGCTTTGCACCGGGTGTAGCATTGGCGGCGCGACTACTGGCTAAGGACGGGCAAGGCAAAAAGGCGGCACAAATCATTGAAAAAGCTTGGAGCCGCAGTCCTCATCCGGCGCTCTCAATCGCTTATCGGGATTTATGGCAAGGGGAGACCGCTAAAGCCACCGCCAAAAAAATTAAACATTTAATCAAGACCAATGGCTCACACCGCGAAAGCAAGATCTTGGCCGTAGAACAGGCCTTGGCTGTTGGCGATGGTGTGGCGGCATTGTCAATGTTGGATGAGTTGTTAAGAGATGCGGAGCCCTCGGCGCGGCTCTGCACTTTGGCGGCGCAGGCGGAAAACATGCTGGGCAATGGTATTGACGCCCGCACTTGGCAAAACCGCGCGGCGAGCGCTCCTATTGAAGCCGATTGGTCAGACCTGGATCCGGACGGTGACGCCTTTAATTACACGGACTCCGATTGGCAAAAACTAGCACTGTCCTACGGTAAGAACGGCACGCTCATCCATCCGCGCTACGAGGCAGGCAAGCGTCGCCGGGCTGTGGTAACGATAAAAAATGACGCGCCAATTTCTGAAGATAATGTTGAGAAGAGCGACGAAGCACCGCCGCCTAGCCCGGATAATCCGGGTGTGGACAATAAAGCCACGGAAAATCAAGATTTAGCAGGCCGGCTCGAAAATTTATTAGATGATAGCAACAGATCCTAGAGCGTTTTGCGATCATTTGCATCTATTGATGCGCTAGGATTTACGAGTCCACTATCTAGTTTTCTGGCGCAGTGGGCTTAAATAGGCTTTCTAATGTGTGCTCAGTTTTTGGCGTTTCCTCCACAGGTGTGTCGGTAACAGGTTGCAACGCTTCGCCCTCATCATTTTTGGGTGCGTTCTGCGCATCACGCTTTGCTTTTTTCTCGGCGGCAATTTTCACAGCTTCGTCCAAATCCACTTGTGTACATAGGCCAAGTGAAACCGGGTCGGTTGGGTTAATTGTGCTGGTCTTCCAGTGCGTACGGTCACGGATAGACTTAATCGTCGGCTTGGTGGTGCCGATCAGTTTTGAAATTTGCGGATCGGATATTTCCGGGTGATTGCGCACCAGCCAGGCAATAGCATCTGGACGGTCTTGGCGACGTGATAAAGGCGTATAGCGCGAACCACGGCGTTTTTTGGTTTTCTTGGTTTGTGTGGGTGTGTGGTCGAAACTTATGGCGACTAAATTGTAGGACGGGTCTTTTTCGGCCTTTTCAATTTCGTCCCTTGTCACTTGTCCATTGGAAATTGGGTCGGCGCCGCGAATGCCAGTAGCAACGTCGCCATCAGCAATACCTTTAACCTCAAGGATGTGCAAATCACAGAATGCGGATATTTGCTCAAAGGTCAGCACTGTGTTGTCAATCAACCAAACGGCTGTGGCTTTCGGCATTAAAATCTTGCTCATTATAATTCTCCTGTTTTGGAAATATGCAAAACAATTGCTTAGACAATATCCCATGAAAAAACCCCGCTCGGCGGGGTGGTTTTGGAAGCCTTAGCCTCCGATTAACCCTTATCTAAGCCTTTTGATTGGTTTTGGCAAGGGGGTATAGAATTTATTGGCGAAGTTGAAAATTTACCATATAAGGGCTGGTATATAGGGGCAGATAACAGTGCCGAGTAACAGGGATGCTCAATATGGAAGATGCAGATTTAAAACGCGCCGGACAGGCATTTCTTGTGGGCGAAGATTTATATGGTGTATCTGTGGCGCAATTGAAGGAAAGGCTGGAGATATTGCAAGCCGAACAAGATCGGATAGAACGCGAGATTGCAAAAAAAACCAAAGAGCTGGCAAGCGCAGAAAGTTTTTTTAAAAAAAGTTAAGATTTGGCGCGAGCCTTGCAAGCCTATTTGCAAACAGACTATTTTGATACACTGGCTTTACCGCCGTGACGGAGTTAAAAATGAACGACAGTACAGGGCGCACACAAACGCGAAACACGCAGGTGAATACATTGGTAGATACATTGGGGCCACAGGCTGAAGCACGGCTAAAAGAATTTACGGCTTCGGAGTTGTTTGCCAAAACATTTCGCGAGGGCATGGATATGGTCGAGGAGACCGCAGCCTATCTAGACGGGCCAGGTCGCCAAGACAGCAAAAAACTTGGCCGTAATGACGCGCTGATTTACGCGTCCCAAAGCATGCGCCTGACCACACGCCTGATGCAGGTGGCTTCGTGGCTCTTGGTGCAGCGCGCGCTCAAAGAGGGCGAAATGACCGGTGCCGAAGCGAGAGCAGAAAAGTACAGACTTGTGCCGGAACGGGAAGACGAAGCCCAAGGCATCAAACCCTTAGCGCAATATGCCGCAAGCTTGCCCGCGCTTCTCTTGGATTTACTGGCACGTTCCGAAAAACTCTATGAACGCATTGTCCGCCTCGACAGATCCCTATACGGCTCCATAAACGCCCAACACGGCAATACAGTAGCAGACCAACTAAACCGCCTAGAAGCCGCATTTTCCAATTTTTCTGATTAAGGTCTATTCCGGATTTAGGGTTTCGTAGATGCCCCAATAAAAAACCCGCCAACAAGGCGGGTTTGGTTTGCGGGCTTGTGTTTTATGCAAAGCCTTTGAACTTGTCTTTGAAGCGCGAGACGCGGCCTGCGCGGTCCAGGAGTTGTTGTCCGCCGCCTGTCCATACCGGGTGGTTGGACGAGTCGATGTCCAAAACCAAGGTGTCACCTTCTTTGCCGTAGGTGGAGCGGGTCATATATTCTGTGCCGTCAGTCATGACCACTTTGATCATGTGGTAATCTGGGTGTAAATCTTTTTTCATTGTCTTTTCCTTGTTGATCACGGGTTCAAGCGTTTGTGGTCCCCCGCGAGAGCGGGCTTATAACCAGCAGTTTTTAGGAAATCAAGACCTATTCAAACATCAAGCAGTTGTAACCGGCAACTTTACCGGAGTTTTTATGGGTTTTGAATTTTCGGCAATTGCATGTTTGCGGCTGTGCAATTTTGCGTGTTCGATAAATACGGACGGGGCACCGCTTTTGAAGTGGGCATGGTCTTTTTGCAAAGCGGCCACAATAAAATCAAATGCAGCGCGAACTCTGGCGCTTTTCTTGAGATCTTCATGGGCAACAACCCACAGATCTTCTTCCCGACCCAGTTCTGGCAAAACCCTAATCAGCCCCATCTCTGTTGCATCGGCGGCGTGGCCAACCATACCAATGCCGTAGCCAGCAAGCACAGCGTTAAAATGCGCCATGAGGTTATTGGTGCGAAACACGGTGCGCGGCATGGGTACTATGTGGCCGCTATCGTCTAATGGCCAAAATGTTTGCGTGCCGATATTGAGCCGCACACCATTATGGTCGAGCAAATCTTCTGGCTTACTGGGTGTGCCTTTCTCGTCCAGATAGGCTTTTGAGGCATAAAGCCCAAAACCAAAACTGGTGACGCGGCGGCCAATCAGACTGTTTTGTGTGCCCGGCCCCATCCAGCGCAGGGCAATATCAGCTTCGCGCTGCGCCAAATTAGCGGCACGAAAATCTATATTGATATCGACCACTATATCGGGGTTGTCCTTGCGAAATTCTTGCATAATCGCCGGTAGCCAAAAATCACCAAGACCTTCCGAGGCCGTAATCATCACCGGGCCGACCAAAGAATGCTCCAGCGTAGCCGATGAGCGGGTAATAGCATCGGCCTCAGCTTCCATTCGCCGGACATGGTCAAGTACTAGATAGCCAAATTCAGTGGGTGCGAGACGTCCGTCTTCTTTGGTCAAGAGCGACGCACCAAACCGCGCCTCCAGGGCTTTCATACGTCGCCCTACTGTGGGCTGACTAATATTAAGTTGCTCGCCAGCCGCCGTTAAGCTGCCTGTTTCAGCAACAGCAAGGAAAATCGGATAATCGGACCAGTTATTCATGCAGAAACGTATAGTGCCTCTGCGAATTAAGTCAATTACATTCTTATTTGAACGTGTGAGTGTGGATATGTTCACTAACACAGGAGTTTATCATGAACACGTCCTCCCCCAAGACAGTCCTAAACACTATTTTACTCGCGGCAATCGCTACGGCTCTAACAGCCTCTGCTATTATTGGAATGTCCGGTACAGCATCGGCTGGCGAGACCGCGAGTGCCGATATGGCACCGCGCTTTGCTGTCGAACAATCCCGCAAACGCGTCGTCAATAATGGCGTTATTGCTTATATGAAAGGCGATTACTCCAAAGCTGCTGCCTTTAACCGTGATGCGCTGCACCAAGGTTTAAAGACTTCTCATATGACCCAAGTCTACAGCAATCAATGTGCGGTGCTTGGCGTGCAAGGCCTATACGAAGAAGCATTGGGCGCTTGCGACAAAGCTTTGGAGTTGACTCCAGCAAATTGGCGGGCGCTTTCCAATCGTGCCGCTATTAACTGGTTGGCCGGAGATAAGTTACAGGCCAAGCAAGACATAATCTTAGCCAAAGCGCTCGATAGCAGCGCCCCAGAAATTGCATATAATATGAATGTGTTTGATTAGGGGTTGTAACCCCTAGAACCGGGATGACTATAACAGAGTTGGGATACATAAGGGTCTGTCGAGATACAGGATTCACAAAAAGATCTAAATTGTGATTCCAACTCCCTTTTAGAGTTTAACAATGATTCGTTTTTGTCTTTCTGGCGCCCAATGGGGTAAAATTGAGCTGCTTCATCTGGGCAAGCCTTCTGATCCAGGTCGACCCGGTACGAATAACCGTGTTTTTATTGAAGCTGTGCTTTGGATCGCCCGTACGGGTAGTCCGTGGCGGGATTTACCACTAAAACTTGGCAAGTGGAATACGGTATACGGGCGGTTTCGCGATTGGGTCAAAGCGGGTATTTTCGAGCAGATATTTGATGCGGCTAGCAACGACCCCGACATGGAATTTGCAATGATAGACGCAACGATTGTTCCATCTCGCAGCGCCCCCAACGCATAAGTCCACTGGACATTGATTTGGAGATTTACAAATGGCGGCATTTGACTAAGAACTTTTTTGGCAAGCTCAAAGACTTTAAGCGTGTCGCTATGCGTTCAGATAAAACCGATAGTTCATTTGCGGCGATGACACATATCGTACCAACCATAATCAGATTAAAACGAATCTCAACAGGCTCTAATATCTCTACCAATTATTACTAGCCATCACCTGCGCATCAGGCCGCCTAATATGCCGCGCACGATTTGGCGGCCTAATTGGCTGCCGATTGTGCGAGCGATTTGTTTTGTGCCCGCTTCCCATGCGCTTTGGCGTCTGCGACCTCTGCGTTTTTTAGTGGGCTTTGTTTTGGCTTTTTTGGCGGCTTGTTTTTCTTTGGCTGCCTTAGCTTCTTCGGCGGCTTTGGCTGCGGCGATTTTTTTGCGTTTTTCGGCGAGCATTTCATAGGCCGATTTTCGGTCGATGGTTTCGTCATATTGACTGCCCACAGGGGAGCGGGACATCACCGTCTTGCGCTCGGCATCCGTAGCCGGCCCGAGGCGCGAGCTTGGCGGGCGGATTAAAGTCTGCCCGACAATACCGGGGCGTCCTTTGGCATCTAGCACAGACACCAAAGCCTCACCAACGCCGAGGTCTGAAATCACGTCTTCGGTTTTAAAGGCCGGATTGGGGCGAAACGCGCCCGCAGATGCGCGAATGGCTTTTTGGTCATTGGGCGTATAGGCACGCAAGGCGTGTTGGATACGGTTACCAATTTGGCCCAGCACGCTATCGGGTATATCTGTTGGATTTTGGGTGACGAAATATATGCCAACCCCTTTGGAGCGGATGAGGCGCGCCACTTGCTCAATCTTTTGTACCAATGCCCTTGGCGCGTCATCAAACAAAAGATGGGCTTCGTCAAAAAAGAAGGCGATAACGGGTTTATCGGGATCACCAATTTCTGGCAATTCTTCAAACAATTCGCTGAGCAACCACAGCAAAAACGTCGAATACAGACGCGGATTATTGATCAGTTGTTGCGCGTCCAGCACGCTAACAATACCCTGACCGCTCATATCTGTGCGCATTATATCGGACAGTTTGAGGGCTGGCTCGCCGAAAAATTCATCGGCTCCGTCGCGCTCCAATACGAGGAGATTACGCATAATCGCCCCCACGGATTGGGAGGAAATATTGCCGTATTCCAGCGCCAAATCTTTGCGACTTTCGGCAATAAAGGTCAGGGTTGATTTTAAGTCTTTCAAATCAAGCAAAGGCCAATCATTGTCTTCGGCCACATCAAAAGCAATGACCATGACCCCCTCTTGCACGTCCGTAAGCCCCATCAGGCGCGATAATAATGTCGGCCCCATTTCGGTGATTGTGGTGCGCACGCGGTGGCCGTTCTTGCCGTATAAATCCCAAAACATGGTCGGGAAAGCGCGATAAGTATAATCCGCAAGCCCGATTTTTGCGGCGCGCGCTATGAGCTTGTCATGTAATTTATGCGCCTTGCTCCCGCTTTGGGAAATCCCCGACAAATCCCCTTTAACGTCAACAGCAAATACCGGAACCCCGGCGCGCGAGAACCCTTCGGACAATATCTGCAAGGTCACCGTCTTGCCCGTCCCCGTAGCCCCCGCAATCAACCCATGCCGATTAGCCCGGTGCAATAAAAGCTCCTGATCCTTACCGTCTGTGTCCTTACCGATGAATATGCTAGTCATGTGTCCCTCCCTTTAATGCCTCAATAGCCCGTCAAAGCAAGGGCGACAATAAGGAAGTTGTGGTGTTTTGTCTTAAACAATATGAAATCAAATTAGCGTAGGGTTAAGTTTTCTATTAGCATTATTTAGGTGAGAAAAATGACAAACAAGTTAAAACACTCGGACTTCATATTAATACATAAGTATTCTCTGAGGCTTATGGCTTCCTTTCCATTTTTGTTTATTTTTTTGGCCAGCGGCGAAGCGCTACAACACACATATGAGAGTTTTCTGGGCATGTTTAATGGATTGGAGCAATTTCGACATTTCCAAAATGACCCAGCTAGGCTTTCTTTTGGTGCCTTGAAAGCTTTTATTCTTCTTTCCGCACTGTTGACAATTCCCCGGGTATTGTTTCATTTTGACAAGGGTTATTCTGCGCTTTGGCTTGATAAAAAAGCGCTTAGAAAACTAATAAATTTGTTTGCATACCTTTTAGTTTTAACTGTTATTGGGCTGGTTGGGGTCGGTATTGCCTTTGTTGTCATTGAATATTTTGAAAAAGAGAACATTCATTCTCTTTTTGTAGTGGTTTTTCTTATGCCATTTTTCATTGGTTCCGCTTATTATGAAAAGTTTATCGCAAAGGATTTTGGAATTTTATGGAACGCTAAAAATATTCCAAACTTGGAGAGCTCCAAATCAAAAGGCCGGACAATGTCGTTCTACCAGGTGCTATTGATGGGTATTACCGCAGCCCCATTGATTGTTTTCCACCTACAATTGAACAAATTAGCCATTGGCAACACATTTTTCAGTCCGCTCATTTTGACATTTGATTCTTTTTTGATAGCCTATTTATCTATCACTATGGGTGTGGCAACTTGGCTGGCTTACTGTCGCGTTTACAGTGAC
>JALSHM010000442.1 GCA_026982235.1 Robiginitomaculum sp.
CAAGCCCCAGTTCGATGAGAAAATATATGCCCGTGAGCCAGCCGGTAATCTTCAAAATGCGCGCATCCGCATTTATACCGTGAAAGCTAGCTGTTCCAGATTGATGTTGACTATGGCCTTTCATATACGTGCCAAGCCTACCCACATATCTAGAAACACTGCTTGGTCAAAAACGCCCTGTCCCATATATTTTGCGAAAAAATAAAGTGTGCAAAGCATGGTTAAACCTGCGCCAATAATGAGCATAAAACTTGCAAGCTTACGAAACTTATTGTCTTTATTTAGAGGATTTCCAAGATAAATCAGGCCAGCCGCAATGAGCGCAAGCTCTAATAAAAAAGCAATGGCGGCAACAAACATTGCCATATTCTCTCTCCTTGGACACTTGTATTTACGTGCTATAATACGCAACAAGAATACATTTCCCTCAGTCCTTATTTAGCCAAAACTGGGGACATTTTAAAAAAGACACCGACCTTAAGATTTCACCTCATTAACGAATACCCCCTTGACAAAGACAAATTTATAGCTACGGGATAAGAGTGTTATGCGACAAATATTCGTCAAAATCATGGTAATTTGCCTTTTGGTAATCTCAGTGCATTCCTTTTCTGAAGGTGAATATGCGCCTGTTAGTGCCGCGAATGAAGCATCGCAAACACTGGTTTTCACTTCTGAAACGGTGCAGAATGACCACCTACCTCAAGGTGACACCCAGATGGACGCAGAATGCCATTTTTGTCATGCAGCTCATGTTTTACTTGTTATCGCACCCGAAAATTTTGCATTTAACATCTACTCAACGCCTCAATTTGATGGTTTCGCGCAAGATATGCTACCATCGCTAATAGACGATATTGCCCACCCGCCAATAATCTCGATTTAACATACCGCCCTAAGTGTATCTTAATATCTGAGAAGATATTTCACTGTCTGCGGCTAAGTGTAGGCTAGCCTTGCCTACAGATTATGTGACTGACTAAATTTTGCTCTAGGAGCAATTCCAAAGTCAAAAAATCAAGAGAATTGAAAAATGAAAACGAAATATAGTGTGCTGCTCGGCACATATGTGGCAATACTTATGAGTAATAGTGCTATGCCCGCATATGGTCAAGTTTTGAGCGCAAACCAAGATGACTTGCCAGAGCTGATAACGCTTACGCCCAAGGAAATGCGAAAATCCATTACGGCTTCAAGTGTAAAAAGACTGGATGTTGCAAGTTTTGCTACAGAGGCTTTATTAAATCACCCCTCAATCAGCGCCGCACAAGCGGCTCTTGAAGCGGAAAAAGCACGAGCGCGAGGTATGGGGCGCAAACTTTACAACCCAGAGCTTGAACTTGATATTGAAACTGCCGAAACGCAAACCGCCACAATTGGTTTATCGCAAACTTTGGACAGGCACGGCAAACGCAAAGCCCGCACTCTTGCAGGACAAGACAATGTAAATGCGGCACAAGCTACGTTGGAATTGGTGCGCAAAACTCTGCAAGCTGAACTGTTAACTGCCTTGTCGGAATATCAGGCCAATTACGATCTTTTGGGGCTTGCGAAACGTAAAGTGGAATTTAGCCACAGTTTTTTGTCCTTGGCGCAAAGACGTGAAGCCGCTGGCGACCTGTCGTCCTCTGACGTATTAACGGCAAAACTCGCACTTTCAAGCGCTCTTGCTGATGTAGCACGCACGCGCACAGAATTATCACGATCAGCGCAAGCCTTGATTACACTAACAGGACAAGTTCAGGAGGCTTGGCCCATGTTAACGGGCACACCAAATATATCAAATGTGACCACTGAATTACCAAATCCGGATCAATTACCTGAAATTCGTTTGGCGCTTGCCCAATCAAGAGCCTCATATTCTATGATAAGCGTTGCACAAAAAATGCGTAAAACCGACCCAACAATTGGTGGCCGTATTGGTGGTGAGGGTTCAAGTATTCTTTTCGGTGTTAGTCTCGCTATACCACTTCAAATCAACAATAACTTCCAAGACAGCGTTGATATTGCCAAAGCAGAAAGTCTTCAGGCTGATGCAGGGTTAAGACGTGTACGCCGACAAACCATTGCGCGGCTCAACGGCTCTCGCCGTAGATTGGACGCCGCGAACCAAGCTTGGCAAGATTGGCAAAACACGGGAGCCAACCAACTAGGCACCCAAAGAGACCTCCTTAAACGTCTTTGGGAGGCGGGCGAACTAGGTGCGACCCAATATCTTATTCAATACAATCAAACATTCGAAGCACAAAGCGCATCTGCTCAATTAAAGGCCACTTATTGGCGGTCTTGGTTCGAATATTTAGATGCCAGTAATTCAATTCCAAAGTGGTTGGAGGCCATAAAATGACATATCCAAAAATAATTATTACATTCACTTCTGTTTTTCTATTGGCAAGTAGCGCACTGTATACACTATCTTTTCCCGCCTTCGCGCAAGAAAGCCATGTCGAAACCGAAGATGGGCATAGCGAAGAAGAAGGCGTTATCGAAATGAACGCGGACGAGCGCCATAAAAAAGGTGTGACTACGGCTAAGGTTTCTATGGAAAACCTAGGTAGTGAAATATCGGCGCCAGGCATCGTCATTCTCAATCAATATAAAACCAGCCGGGTTACACCGCGTATTTCCGCACAAATCACCAAAAGACACGCGCGGCTCGGACAATATGTCAAGCGCGGCGCTCCATTAGCCACCCTAACCAGTGTCGAGTTGGCAGAAGCCCAAGGCAATGCAATCGTCTCCCATCAGGAATGGAAACGGGTACAGGCTCTCGGTCAGGATGTTGTTTCAAAGCGCCGTTATGTTGAGGCCAAAGTGGCAGCTCAACTTAGCAAAGCCAAAATTACTGCCTATGGCATGACCTCCAAAGCGGTTGGCCGATTACTCGCGAGCGGAGATGCGGCTAAGGCGACTGGTGTTTTCACGCTTTTTGCCGGGCAATCCGGCACAGTGATGCAGGATGATTTTGTCTTAGGTGAAATCATTGAGCCGGGTCGGGTTTTATTTGAAATCAGCGACGAGAGCAAAGCTTGGGTCAATATAAAGGTATTCGCGCGAGACGCTGAGAACATTGATATTGGCGCAGTGGTAAGAGTAAAAGCCAGCGGCAACACCAAAGAGTATGATTGGAAATACGGTAAGGTATTACAAATGGGTCATCAGATTGATGAAACCACGCGTACCTTACCAATTCGTGCTCAGTTGGATAATGCCGGCGATAGCCTGCATGCAGGCCAATTTGTGACAGCTTATTTGCAAATCGGAAAAGCCGAAAAAACTCTGGTCGTGCCCACACAAGCCGTGACCTTTATGGAAGGCCAAGACGTGGTTTTCGCTGTTGAAGGTGATGAACTGCACCCGATGCCCGTACAACTAGGAACTAAGCGCGGCGAGTGGGTCGAGATAAAAAGTGGCATTGGCGAGGGCACTGAAATCGCCACCTCACAAATTTTCTTGCTGAAGTCGCTTATTCTAAAATCAAAAATGGGATCAGGTCATGGGCATTAGTGTACAGTTATATACATCATTCCTCCCAATCCCGCTCATACCCAGCTTGACTGGGTATCCAGCGAATAGAGAGCGAGCAAAGCTCGCACATTATTGTTCAACTGGATTCCCGGTCGGGGTCGGGAATGCGCGGTGTGAGGGGAATAAATCATGTTAAATAAACTCGTAGAATTTTCGCTTCAGTACAAAGTGCTTGTACTCATCACCTTTGGCGTCATCGCCTTTTTGGGCGTGCGCGCCATCAACACAATTCCCATTGACGCTTTCCCGGATGTTACCCCGGCCCAGGTCAATATCTATACGGAAAGCCCCGGATTGGCGGCTGAGGATGTGGAGGAACTCCTCACATTCCCTATCGAATCCGCTATGGCCGGCTTACCGGATGTCAAAGAAATCCGTTCCGTTAGTCTGTTTGGTTTGTCCTATGTGGCCGTGTACTTCAAAGACGACATGGACATATATTTCGCCCGCCGTCTTGTGGGCGAGCGCTTGCAAGAGGTCGGCGACCGCATCCCCGAAGGCTACGGCACGCCCGAGCTTGGCCCCAACACTTCGGGGCTGGGGCAAGTATTTTGGTACACATTGGAACGCGCCGACGAGAAACTGAACGCTGATATTACCGATATGGATTTGCGCACGCTGCAAGACTGGACAGTGCGGCTTATCTTGCGCACCGCGCCGGGGGTTGACGATGTCATGTCGTGGGGCGGTCAGGAGCGACAATATCAGGTGCAAATAGACCCGCTTAAGCTGATAAAATTTGGGCTTGGCTTTACCGATGTTATGGAAGCCATTGAGGCCAATAACCGCCAAGTCGGCGGGCAGTATATTGACCAGGGTTCAGAACAATTTTTGGTGCGCGGGCTTGGCCTGGTCAAAAACGAAGCCGATATTGGTGCTATCAAGCTTAAGTCCGTAGACGGCACCGCCGTGTATATCCGCGATGTGGCCACGGTGAAACAAGAGGGTGCTTTGCGCTTCGGTGCAGTGACCCGCGACGGCAAGGAAGTTGTGCTGGGCATGGCCTTGTCGCGCATGGGGGAGAACGCCAAAACAGTCGTTGATAATGTCAAAACCAAGCTGGAAACCGTGGAGAAAGCTTTGCCGCCCGGTGTGGTGGTCAAGCCAATTTACCAGCGCACGGACTTGGTTGAAAAGGCAGTTGATACTGCCGAAAAAGCCTTAATCCAGGGGGCCGTTCTCATTGCCATTGTGCTATTTTTGTTTTTGGGCGAAATCCGCTCGGCCATAGTGGTCACAACCGCCTTGCCTATTGCTATGCTAATCGCTTTTATCATGATGAACCAGATGGGTCTGTCGGCCAATCTTATGTCATTGGCGGGTCTTGCTATCGGGATTGGGATGATGGTGGACGGCGCCATTGTCATGGTGGAAAATTCGTTTCGCATTATGGCAGAGCGAAAATCTGCCAATGAAAGTGCGGGAGGAAATGGCGAGGTCAATCGAACAGCGGCGGTGCTAACGGCGGCCAAAGAGGTTGCCGGCCCCATGACATTTGCTATTGCTATTATCATTATCGTGTTCATGCCCCTGTTCACCCTTGAGGGCCTGGAGGGCAAATTGTTCAAACCCATGGCCTTTAATATCAGCTTTGCCATGGCCGGCTCCTTGTTCTTGACCTTGACCATGATCCCGGTTCTAGCGGCCCTCATACTCAAGCCAAAGACGGAAAAAGACACATGGATTGTGCGCGCACTAAAGCGCGGCTATCTACCAATGCTGGCGTTTTCCTTGCGGCGCAAGGCTTTGGTGATGGGTAGCGCAATCCTATTGCTGATCGGTTCGCTGAGCCTGTTTCCCTTGCTGGGCAAGGAGTTTATGCCCCAGCTTGAAGAAGGCTCGATTATGTGGCGGGTGTCGTCCATTCCCTCCACCTCTCTTGACCAGTCTATCAAAATTGCCAAGAAAATTGAAACTGCACTGAGCAAATACCCCGAAGTTGAAACCACTGTCTCCATGATTGGCCGAGCCGAGAAAGGTGAGACTGCGGATGTCAATTATATGGAGGTTTACACCGCTCTAAAGCCCGAAAATGAATGGCCGGGCGACCGCAATATTACCGAGCTGGCCGAAGACATGCGCGAAACCCTTGAGGTGGTTGCGCCCACATCTGTGATTGCTTTCACCCAGCCCATCCAAATGCGGGTCGAGGAGCTTATCTCCGGGGTAAGGGCAACGCTAGCAGTCAAACTTTACGGCGAGAACTTGCAAGAACTGGACAGACTTAGTGCCGAGATAAAGGAAGTGCTGGAGAGTATAGACGGGGTGGCGGATCTGTCCCTGGAGGCCAATATCGGCAAGCAGCAAATCCGTATCGAAGTGGATAGAACCGCATTGGCTCGCTATGGTATGAATGCGGATGATGTACTAACCATTGTGCGTACTGGTATCGGTAGCGAGCCGGTTAGCACCTTAATCAACGGGGTGAGACGATTTGAAATCACCACCCGCTATAAGGACAATGCCAAGTCTTCAGTCGAAGCCATTGGCAATATCCCCATGCGCACTGGCGACGGGGCAATCATTCCCTTGTCCAGAGTGACCAATATCACCACCACGGAGGGCTATTCATTTGTACGCCGCGAGCAATTACAGCGCTACGCCGTAATCCAGATGGATGTACGCGGGCGCGATATTGACAGCTTTGTCAGTGAGGCTAATGTAGCTATTGAAAACTCCGTCGAGATGCCGGTCGGGTATTGGGTCGAATGGGGCGGAGCTTTTGAAAACCAGCAACGAGCCATGAAAAGGCTCGGTATTATTGTCCCCGTCACGATTTTCTTTATCTTCGTGCTTCTCTATACGGCGTTTAATTCCCTGCGCTATGCTGGCATGATTATTGCCAATGTGCCCTTTGCCGCTATTGGCGGGGTGGTTGCGCTGTATATTTCGGGGCAATATTTATCGGTGCCGTCGGCCATCGGGTTTATTGCGGTGTTTGGCGTGGCCATGCTCAACGGGATTGTGTTGCTTAGCTTTATCAACGAGCTGCGCGACAAAGGCATGAGCGTGTCCGAGGCCGTGCGCAAGGGTGCAGAACTACGCCTGCGTCCGGTAATGATGACAGCCAGCTCGACCATATTGGGGCTTGTCCCCATGCTGTTGTCCAGCGGGGTCGGGGCGGAAACACAGCGCCCGCTCGCTGCAGTGGTTGTTGGCGGCCTCATCACCTCGACATTTCTGACACTGATATTACTGCCGCTAATCTATGAATTTATCGAAGGCCGCAGAGAGCATAAAATGTTACAAAAACAGGAGGTAACACCATGAAAGAAGTCAAAGCATATATTCATGCAAACCGCGCGGCTGATGTCGTGCGTGTACTTAGAAAAGCCGGGTTTACCTCGCTAATGATGGTGGAGGTTAAGGGGACATTTGAAGCCCTCGACGCCCAAGAGCAGGAATATTCCACAGAACTTGGGGCACGGGTTATTACGGAGATTAAGTTAGAACTGGTCTGCCAAAACGATCAAGTAGACGAAGCAATCGCCTTGATAAAAGACAATGCCCAAACCGGACGCGAAAGATCCGGCGCAATTTATATCAGCGATATTACGGCCTATCATCAATTTTAAGAGGGACTACTATGAGCGACGATCTTACACTAAAAATTGAGGGCATGGACTGCCCGTCCTGTGCCGGGCCGGTTGAAAAAGCAGTCTGCGCCATACCTGGGATCAAAGACGCCAGCGTTAATTTTGGCAATGGCAAGATTAAACTCAATTTTGAGGATGGCGGTGGGGACGTAGCCGCAAAAACTAAAACGGTTGAGAAAACTATCAACAAGCTTGGCTATAAAATCGCCAAAGACGAATCCGGTCATGCTACGGGCGGGCTGGAGGTCTGGTATAAAACCAAACGCGGCAAGCTTGTGCTTTTTACGGGTGTAATGTTGGTGCTGGCCACACTGGTTTACATATTTGCCAAACATGCAGTTATCAGTTTTGGCGGGTTTGGGATTGAAGTTTTCGAACTTGGCTATGCAATTGCGGCACTGGTGGCGCTGGCTCCCATGGCCAAAAAAGCTTTCCAGTCGGCGCGAGCTGGTAGCCCGTTCACCATTGATACTTTGGTGACATTCGCGGTCATTGGCGCCATTATTATTCAGGCCTCAGTCGAAGCTGCGGTGGTTGTGTTTTTATTTGCACTAGGCGAAATGCTCGAAAGCATGGCCACGGCCAAGGCGCGTAAAAGCGTACAAGCATTGGCCGACCTTGCGCCCAAAATGGCGTTTTTGGTTTCCATGCAGGAAGATGGGGGTGAAGACGTTAACGAAGTGGCGGCGGATACTCTGGTGATTGGTGATGTGGTTGAGATACAACCCGGTGGGCGCATACCTGCGGACGGCGAAATTGTCTCCGGTTCTACTTCTCTTGACGAAAGCTCGATTACGGGTGAAAGCATTCCGGTGCGCAGAGGTATTGGTGATGCAGTTTATGCAGGCGCTATAAACACGGATGGGGTAATCCGTCTGCGCGTTGATAAAACCGCCGAAGATAATATGATTGCTCGCATTATGAATTTGGTCGAAGAGGCCGAAGCCGGAAAATCCCCGACGGCGCGTTTCATTGATAATTTCAGCAAATATTATACGCCGGGTGTTTTGCTAGCCGGGATATTGGTCGGCGTTATTCCGCCGCTTTTATTCGGAGCCGAATGGATGGGATGGATATATAAAGGCTTGGCCATATGGTTAATCGGTTGTCCGTGCGCACTGGTTCTATCGACCCCGGCAGCAATAACGTCCGGTATTGCGGCAGGCGCACGCAAAGGCCTGCTTATGAAGGGCGGGGTGGTACTTGAAGCTATTGGCAAAGTCAGCACAATCGCTTTTGATAAAACCGGAACCCTGACTGAAGGCACGCCGAAAGTTACAGATGTGCATGTGTTTAAGGGCAGTGAAGCCGACATGATGTCACTGGCAGCGGCGGTAGAGGTGACTTCATCACACCCACTCGCAGTGGCCATAGTCGAGGAAGCCGAAAAACGCGGGCTTAAATTCAAACGCGCCAAAGACGCCAAAGCGCTCTCTGGGCGCGGCGTTGCGGGCATGGTCGGCAAAGCTATGGTAACGATTGCCTCGCCCAGATACGCCGAAGAGATTTCCAAAATCAGCGACGAGGCTAAGCAGATAATGCTGGTCTTTGAAGAGCAAGGAAAAACCCTGGGCGTGGTGGTCAAAGACAAAACCATGCTCGGCGTAATTGCCATGCGCGACGAGCTCCGCGAGGACGCAAGAGAAGCCATGGACAAGCTCGGAACAATGGACATCAAAACCATCATGCTGACTGGCGACAATGCCCGCACCGGCAAAGCCATAGCCGCACAACTCGGTATGGATGTTCAGGCCGAGCTTATGCCCGACGACAAACTGCAAACTAT
>JALSHM010000443.1 GCA_026982235.1 Robiginitomaculum sp.
CGCAGTTTTTTTTGAGGGCAAATTGGATTTATAACGTATTACCCCCTATAATCTTATAGAAGGGGATGTATCATGGGCGTTCGGTATTTAATTTTAACCGCTTTAATGTTTTTTGTAGCCTTCTTTGTCGCACAAGCAGCTTTTGCTCACCCGCAAAAAATGCACAATGACAAGCCGCAAGAGCAAATGCATAATGTTGACAAAGCTGGCGAAACCACTGAACACGGCCATAAAGGCGGTGGACATGATGAAGCGGGGGGCGGGCATGACGAAGAAATGGGTGAGGATGCGGGTGGTCATTCCCACTGGGGCATTAGTCCTGACAGCACGCCTTTTGCGAAAACCATGGCTTATTTTGGTAAATTCCACCCCCTCGTGGTTCATTTTCCCATAGCTTTGTTTTTAATTGCGGGCTTTGCACAAGTTCTTAATATTCGCTCAAAAGACAGCTCTTATGATAAAACTGTGACATTATTGGTCTGGGTTGGTGCCCTAGGCGCTTTGGGGGCTGGCTTATTAGGCTGGGCGCACTCTGGCCCCGTACAAGCGGGGGAAAACACGCTTATGTCATCTCATAGATGGATTGGAACCGGTCTTTTAATCGGTGGATTGATCACGGCCTTTATTATGACCAAAGCAAAAGCCGCACAAGCCAGTCTAAGTAGCAACAAAGCCTTTAATTTCTTCTTATTTGCAATGGCAATTGGCGTGGCTATAAATGGATTTTTAGGCGGCTCTCTGGCTCACGGTGGCATTAAACATCTTATGCCGCCCGGAATGATGTAAAACAACAGGATGTAACAAGCTTATAACGAACACTATTCTAGGAAAAATCATGAACATACTCTCTAAAAAACTAGTCCTACCATTAGCTTTAGGCCTGCTTGTCGCATCATGCTCAGCGCAGACGACCAATGAACATATGGACGATGGACATACTCAAAAAAGCATGATGCAGGACAGCCCGATGCAGAACAACTCAACAATGGCCGCCACCGCAAACCCATCCTTACAGAGCCGGAATATAGAATCTGTACTACAAAATTATTCCGCCCAAATAAATTCCAAAGATGTGGCAGCCATGGAAGCCTTTGTCTTGCCGAACGGTACCGATTTCACCATCTTCGAAGGCAAGGGTACAGATATAGGCTGGGCAAATTATCGGGATCATCACCTCGCGCCTGAGTTTGCCAACAAAGATCTGGTGTTCACGAAATATGAGTATAAGGATTTCAAAACCAATGTGTCTGGTGATTTAGCAACCGCAACATTTACCATTGATATGGCCTATACCTATAAAGGTGAAGATAAAACTTTTACGAAACACGGAACGGCCATTTTAAAAAATATAGACGGCGCTTGGAAAATTGCCCATCTTCATACATCTTAGGGCATATAAGTGAGCAGGAGATATTATGACACATAATTTAGACAAATACTTACAGACTTTACCAAGTCCCGATGAAAAACGATTAGTCGGTCTTGAGGCAAGGGTATGGCAACGCATTGAGGCCTCGGCACCCTATGCTTATTTTACTGGCTTGCCTCTCTGGCTAAAGACGGCTCCCATCGCAACAGCCTTATTGTTTGGGGCAACTATTGGAGCTAATGCTAGCCCCAAACAAGAAGGTTTGGATATCTTCTCAACAACACCTTCTTATAGTGTCACACAAATCATGGTGCCTTGTTGTGGCTAAAGGCTTACGTAGTGCGCTATTGATTATAGTGCTTAGCTTTATTGCCGGCGTTGTCGGTATTTTGCTAGGTCATAGATATATCATGCCCAATGCCGGCAAGACCCTTGGGTTACATGACAGAATCCATGAACAGCTGGTACTAGATCACAGCCAAAATGAGCAACTCCATGAACTTGAGGTGTTATACGCTACACAAAAAACAGCTTTGGAAGCCCGGATGAAAAAAGCAAGTGCGCGGCTCAGCGCCGCCATACAAGATTCTCATGAAATGAGTGCCGAAATTATAGCAGCCAAAGCGGAATATGTACAAACGCTTGACGAGCTACAAACCCTGACATTAGAGCATATCTTTGCCATGCGTAGCTTGTTAAACACGGAGCAAACCGCGCAATTCGATGAAATTGTGAAAAGTTCATTTCGTAAAATCACCAATTAAAGTCACATGTTTGATCAAAAAAGTGATGCGGAAGATCATGCTCTTGTCAAAAGAGCTACAGCTGGAGACAGCCCGGCTTTCACTGCTATCATGCGTAAATATAAGTCACCATTATATCGGTTTGCCTATCGTCATATGAATGATGCAGATGACGCTGAAGATATTGTACAAGATACTTTTATTGCTATGTACAAAAATCTCGCAAGATTTAACCCAAAGTATAAATTTTCCACATGGGCGTTTCAAATCGCCATGAACAAATGCCGCGATATGGGGCGCAAACGAAAAACCCGTGCATTTATGCAACGCATGACCCCAACTCTCGAAACTAAGATCACGCGAATACAATCGGACGAAAACCCCGAAAATATGATTGATGATAAACATAAATTAGAAACACTTAATGCTTGTATAGCGCGTTTGCCCGATAATTTGCGGACACCACTTATCCTGTGTACAATCGAGGATATGAGCCACAAACAGGCCGCCGATATTTTGAAGATAAGTCCCAAGGCAATAGAAACAAGGATTTATCGGGCGCGACAATCTTTAACCAAAATGATTACGTGGGAAGAACAGTGAATAAGAAATATGTGATTGTGTTGATCAGCTTAGGGCTAATAGCGGCATGCAAGCCAACGGATGACCAACGACCAATTAGACTAAAGCCTAACAACAGCCAACTGGTGGCGCAAGGACAGGCGCTTTATAAAATTCATTGTGCAGAATGCCACGGTGCTAATCTCGAAGGACAAGAAAATTGGAAGGTGCGGGACGCAAATGGTTTTTTACCAGCCCCCCCACATGATGAAAGTGGGCACACATGGCATCACTCAGATCAAATGCTGTTTGAAATAACCAAATATGGTGTGCAAAAATTTGCCGGAGAAGACTATAAATCCGCAATGCCAGCCTATGCGGATACGCTTACGGATACAGAGATAATTTCCGTATTATCCTATATAAAAAATAGCTGGCCAGAGAATGTCCGCAAGCGCCAAAATGGCTTTAATCCACAAGATCCGGATAAGTAGTAAATATAATGGCTCCTCTAAATATCAGCAATTACTTTTTTTAGCAGGCCTTGAACCGCACCCGCAATATCGCCGAGACTTTCATTTTCAACCGCCTGCATAGAAGCCATGGGATCCACGGCAGAAATTTCAACCTGCTCATGGCCTATATCTTGCACAATAACATTACAAGGTAACATTGTACCAATATGCGGCTCGGCCTGTAAGGCTTGGTGAGCAAAGCCAGGATTACAGGCACCTAAAATCGTATAGGGCCTGAAATCCACATCCAATTTTTTCTTAAGGGTACCCTTTATGTCAATCTTTGACAAAACGCCAAAGCCATTCTTTGCTAAAACTTCTGTGGTGCGGGTAATGGCATCTTCAAATGACAGATTTACTTTTTTTGAAAAATGATACGTCATAGCGCTTCCTCCATATTATTCGGGTATGTCCTACATTTTGAAAATCAGACGACTGTAAATTGTCCCATCATAGCATCATCTTCATGTTCAAAGAAATGACAATGATACATATATGGTGCATTTGCATCTGCTAAATAGTCTTTCATCTGAACAAGGAGTCTCACAGTTTCATTGCCGCGAAGATAGACCGTGTCCTTATAACCCATTTCATTTTCAGGAACATTACTTGCACTCCCATTTCGTTCGAAGACCCTAAAATGCGTAGCATGCATGTGGAAATTATGATCTATACCCATTGTATTGGTCACTTCCCAAATTTCGACATCTCCCAAAGGCACAACTTCATCAATGCGCGCTGTATCCATGGCTTTTTGGTTAATGGTCATCGTACCACTTGTCATTTCCAGTGTAAAAGTCCGTGTTGTACTAACCGCTGATGTATCAATTGCTTCAAGACTTGTCAGTGTTGCCGGAAGTATTGTGGTGGCCGTAGCAGCTTTGCTAACATTTACTTTCATAAATACTTTATTATTTCTGTATTCAACCAGATCAAAAGAAGTGCCGCTACCATTGCTCAAATCAACAATGATTTCTGCCCTTTCACCAGGCGAAAGAACCAGTCGGGTCATGCTAACAGGTGCCTCAAGTAAAGAGTTGTCCCCGGCTATTTGCCGGAATGACATGCCATTGCTGAATCCTAATTCATACACGGAAGAATTTGACCCATTCAGTATACGAAACCGTATTTCCTTGGCTTCCGCTTCAAACCTAGGTTCTATGGCTCCATTCGTGATAAATGTATCTCCAATATACCCCATTCTTATTTGTTGCATTGTTGGAGAATAATCAAAACTTGTTTTATCTGTTGAAAAGAACCTGTCCTGTAGCACTAAAGGAATATCATCAATACCGTAACGATTGGGAAGATCATAATTAGCAATATCATTATCTTCAACAATAATCAAACCAGCCAGCCCCTGATATACATGTGGCGCCGACCTGTGCAAAGTGTGCGGGTGGTACCAGTTCGTACAGGCTTTTTGATTGACTGTATATTGTGCTGACCAAGTTTCGCCTGCGCCTATGGGTTGATGGGCTGAACCATCCATATCACCAGGCACATGCATACCGTGCCCATGCATGGTTGTTGTTTCCGCGAGCCTATTGGTGAAATTTATAGAAACAGCGTCTCCATTTTTCAAAAGCAGGGTTGGTCCAAGATATGTGCTGTCAACAGCCCATGTTTTTGTCTGAACGCCCTCAAAAAACGTGTGTTCTGTTTCTATAATATCAAGGTCATAATGTTGCACACCACCAATATCTACGGGGCTTTTGAGAGCGGGGATGGGCAATTCTACAGCCAATGGCGTGCTGCCACCACCACCTGAACCCCCGCCGCCGCCAGAGCCGCCGCCAGAACCACCGCCAGTTCCACCCGTTCCGCCAGTGGCCGGACTTGTACCGCCAGAGCCACCGCCGCAACCCGTCAAAAGCGCCAGTGAAGACGCGGTAGCGCCCAGTAAAAACTTTCTTCTTTTCAACATATTATTCCCTCATTTATTATGTTAGCACTTGCTAATACGCGCCATATGTCCTTCCCCCTCAAAAAAACAAATTTTCTTTGAAGGCATTCTCATTCAGTCAGTGCTTATTGTGGTTCGTCCTTGTTTTGACAATTTCAGCGCCTTTGTCTTCCATATCAAGAACGCCGCAGGAATAACCAACAAGGTTAATATGGTAGCGCTTGTCATACGCCAATTTTGCATCCTGCACATAACTCCCAATATCAACACCAGCAATGTCCACATATATCCAGCCATTAAGACGGGCGTTTTCACTCCGTATAACCCCAGGTCCGCCGGATATAGAAATATCGACAAGTCGTGAGAGCGGAATTTGCGCACCCGTTTTAGTCACAATAGGCAAATTACGCAGGCGCTCTAACGAATCGCGATATTCACGCGGATAACGTACATTGTTCGGATAGCGCTCAAGACCCTCAACGCTTCGCGCCACGGTCATACCGCCAATTGCCGTTTGCACAAAAGCTTGGACATCGGCAACATTAATCCCAAACCCGCTTATTTTTGTCATCACAACAATCTTCACGAATAACCGTCTCGAAGCGATTGATCTTATCTAAAGCTCGATTTTGTAATATTTGGTTTCCGCCAGATAGCCCCCTCTCCAACTCATTTCTTTTGCACTTGCGGAAGGAAGGTTTGCCTTTGCCCTTACCGAAATTGTTGCAGACATAACAAGCGCAAAGGCGATGATTATACATATAAAGACTGTTGTGCTGTTATGCCAAAATTTGCGAGTATTGCTTCTCATAATTGAGTTCCAATAGGCAGTAAAAAGGTGATTGGGCACAGTGGTGCAGGGAAAAGAGGGGCACCCCAGCACTGCGCCCAATCAAACTGGAACTAGTGCCCGTGCGGCATAGCTTCTTTCATCTCTGCCATACATTGTTTGTGTTTTTCCATTTTGGCTTGCATGCTTGCGGAATCATGGTTCTTCATCTTTGACATGTCGTGACCTTTCATACCTGTTTTGTGGTGGTCGTCCATATTGCCAGATTTATGCTTATCCGCCATTTTCGTCTTCATCTTAGTCATCATGGTTTGGCATTCAGGTGAAAGCTTGGACATGTCCATTTTTGACATGTCCATTTTCGACATCATTTCATGGTCTGCTTTCATTTGTTGCATCATGCCTTCATGCTTACCATCCATCCCTTGATGTTTAGCATGCGCATGCGCATTCTGCTCTTTTGCTGGTGAGGCCGTACTGCATGCCGCCAAAGTGAGTAGGGAGGCACCTGCGATTAAAGCTGATATTCTTATGAAATTCGTCATTATAGTCTCCAATAAGTTGATTGTTATCTATAATACGCACACGCTATCATTATCCCTCATTAAAATGGATATGATCAGGATTTGGTTGTGGTTATGAACGCTTTAGCATTCCACGACATTAACCGCCAAGCCGCCCTGGCTGGTTTCTTTATATTTGGTTGACATATCAAGACCGGTTTGGCGCATGGTTTCTATAACCTGATCCAGACTAACATGGGTCTTACCCGTTGAATGCAAGGCCAGTCTGGCGGCATTAACCGCTTTGACCGCCCCCAGCGCATTACGTTCGATACACGGAATCTGTACCAAGCCACCAACCGGGTCACAGGTTAAACCCAAATTATGCTCCATGCCGATTTCTGCTGCAATGGTCACTTGTAATGCTGTTGCTCCCCAAACTGCCGCAAGACCTCCAGCCGCCATGGAACACGCAACCCCGACTTCGCCTTGGCACCCCATTTCCGCCCCAGAGATAGACGCGCGCTGTTTGTATAAAAGCCCAATAGCCCCCGCCGTTAGCAAGAATTTTCTTTTATTGGCAGGGATAGATTTTTCCCCCTCACAGTAATGACGGATAACGGATGGTATAATACCAGCCGCCCCATTTGTTGGCGCCGTGACCACTTGCCCGCCCGATGCATTTTCTTCGTTAACCGCCATGGCATAGACATTGAGCCAGTCAAATAATTGTTCCCGCTCATTAGACAAAGGTGCGCCATTTAATTTTTGCCAAATACCGGGTGCGCGGCGTTTTACATCAAGGCCACCAGGCAAAACCCCCTCTTGGGTCAGACCCCGCTCTATACATTCCATCATCACTTCGGTTATGCGGTCAAGCATAGCATCGGTCTCATCTCGCGGACGTACTGCGTCTTCATTGGCATAAATAATATCATGAATAGGCAGATCCGCTCTTTCGCAATAACCCAGTAGCTCAGCAGCGGAACCAAAATCATATGGTACATCAACGCGCCCTTTGACCAAGTCGTTCTGAACGGGTGTTTGTAATTGTTTGCGAGATGCAATGAAGCCACCGCCCGTGGAATAATAGGTACAGGCAAATAATTCATCGCCTTGCCTATCTAATGCACGTAATTTCATACCGTTGGGATGCAAGTCCGGCGCTGTGTCATAATCAAAAACAATATGGACTTCGGGGTCGAAATTGATGGTTTTCGTGCCCGCAAGGGTTATGACCTTGTCTGTATAAACCTGTGCGACTTTCAGGTCTGCTTCCCGACTATCCAGCGTTTCTGGCTCAAACCCCATTAGCCCCAATATAACCGCTTTCGGCGTCGCATGACCTGCACCTGTCATAGCGAGAGAACCTTGTAGCTCGACACAAACTTGCGCGGTTTGGTTCAAGCAATTGCGGCGCTGAATACTATCCACAAATCTTTTGGCAATACGGATTGGTCCGACCGTATGGGAACTGGACGGACCGATGCCGACTCGGAAAATGTCGAGAACTGACAACATGGTAAACTCTTTGGTTCAACGAATTACACGCGTTCTTATCAATGCTACACAAGCTATACAAGCTTTGAACCGCTTGCACTGGCCTTAATCCGACACGGCTCTTGTAAATATTGGGATTACTTATATAGTCATGCCTATGGGGCTAGATCCTTTCGGCGTGATGACCATCACGGTCGGCGCACGAATAATCGTGCTAGCATGGAGTGTGCCCACCAAACCCGCTAAAAAATTAACGACTATACAGCGCGTAAGGTATTTGAGGACTTGGATTTTAATGCGTTTGATGACCACGAAACAGGATTGCTTAACTTATTCAACATGACCCAAAACAATCACAATTACCTACACGCCTACGACACCTCAATCGCGGCACTTACCGAAACTCCTGACGACTTGGTGCTTATGCACCGGGCTGTACTTTCTTTGGCACGGGCGGGAGCTTTGGATTTTGCTTGGGCGGAATATGGCCGCTATGGCTTAGATTCGGTTACCCCGCATAATTTCCCCCACAAAGATGATCCAAAACTGCTCGAAGACATTATGGCGCTTAAGGGGCGGCTCTTAAAGGATATGGCTTTGCGAGCAGCACACACACAAAGCGCGCCAGAAAACACAGGGGATAGCACCGGGTTCGCGCGACGGAGTGTAACGGCTTATGCACGAGCCTTTGCGGCTACGGGCGGATATTATTCCGGGGTCAATATTGCCGCCATGTCTTTATTAGGCGGGCGTTCCCAGCGCACTGTCGCAAGTAAGGCTAATGAAGTACTGGCTTTGCTGCCA
>JALSHM010000444.1 GCA_026982235.1 Robiginitomaculum sp.
GACGTCGCCGTCCATCCAGTGCTTGACTAATTTATTGCCCGTCGCCTTGCAAAAAGCTTCGAAATCTTTGACTGCACCTGGATCAGTAGAGGCCAACTCAAGAACTTGGCCATTATCCATACCCTTAAGCGCTTTTTTGGCTTTCAAGATTGGCAATGGGCAGTTGAGACCTTTGGTATCAAGGACAACATCGGGGGTAATATCAGACATAGAAACTCCTATTGATTAGTCTGGTTAATATTGTGAATTACATATAGAGGTTAATATCGGAAGCCAGCGCACTCTCCATCCAAGTTGCCGCGCCGCCAAGCTCAAGTTCGTCAATCATATCTTCGGTTTTCTTTTCGAACAAATCAATCGTCATCTGACAAGCAATCATCCGCACATCGGACAGAACCGCCGCTTCGCGGAGATCCTCTATAGAGGCTACACCTTTTTTCTTAATCAGGTTTTTCATCATAACCGATGTACCCGCAGTTACACCTGGCAACATACCAATCATATTTGGCATGGCCATTTGCATACCCCCCATGGGCATACGCATTGATGAATTACCGAGCGTGGTAACACTTAGGTTCAATTTCTTGTCCAACAGACCAAGTCCGTAAAATGTGAAAAACATCGTCACTTCCACATCCATTGCCGCTGCGGTTGTGGCTAAAATAAACGGCGGATAGGCCCAGTCCAAAGTACCTTTGGTGCAAATAATTGTCATTTTTTTGGCATTGCTAATATCTACATCAGCCATTTCTCTCTCCTTAACTTCGGACTTCCCCGGGTTATTATTCTGTTATAATCGTCTTTGCATTAGACTTTGCTATATTAGTGTTCACGCATATAAAGCATTGATAACGGTTTGTCTATGTTCAATTATCACGTTACCGTGACAGCAGAACAGGATTGAGTTTATGGCCGTATATATTGGCTCCGAAATATATAGGCGTTCTGCCTTTGGCCACAACCACCCGCTTTCTTATGCGCGTCAGGAATCTGTACTCGACATGTGCCGGGCGCTTGGTTGGTTGGACGATGAAAACTTTATTATTAGCCCGACCGCAGACCTGCCTACCCTCACCCGTTATCATAGATCGGACTATGTTGCTGCGCTAAAAACGTCCGACGCCCTTGGTTCAGTGGGTGTTGATATTCGCAAGGCATACAACTTCGGCACCATGGAAAACCCCTTATTCAAAGGTGTTTTCAACCGCGCAGCCACAACAATTGGCGGTTCTATAGAAGCGGCGAAACAAGCCCTCAACGGCAAGGCGGCTTTTCACCCATCTGGTGGCACCCATCACGGCATGAAAGACCACGCCCACGGTTTTTGCTATTTCAATGACCCTGTTTACGCGATTTTGACATTGCTTGATGCTGGCTTAGAACGGGTTCTTTATGTGGATATAGACGCCCACCACGGCGACGGTGTTGAAGTGGCTTTCTTGGACGAGCCGCGCGTTACCACTCTATCCATTCACGAAGAAAACCGTTGGCCCTATTCAGGTAAATTAGAAGACAATCGCCCCGGCTGCATTAACTTACCTGTCCCCCACAGTTTGAATGACAGCGAATTTGCCTATATTAACGACCAACTGGTTCGTCCAATATGTGACACGTTAAAGCCTCAAGCTATTGTCGTGACCTGTGGAGCAGACGCCATTGATGCCGACCCATTATCGAAAATGTCTCTCAGCAATGGCGCATTATGGGCAGCAGTCTTGCAACTGGCTAAAAGCACAGAACATTTGGTCGTCCTCGGCGGTGGTGGTTATAATCCGTGGACGACAATCCGTGCATGGGTCGGGCTTTGGGGGGTACTCAACAGCCAGACACTCCCGAAAATCCTTCCAGACAAAGCCCAGGCAATACTGGCGCGTTTTGACAGTGACTTGATAGACGAGGAAGACCGATTGCCAGAGTGGATTACCAGACTAGAAGACCAAGAAACGCCCGGCGAAATACGCGAAGACGTAAAACGGCGGGTAAAAACAGTTTTAAAAGTCCAGAAATAATATCCTTCTCATCCTCCTCTCACCCCCATAGCTAGCGGTATGGGGAGGAATCTCCTTATCCTAAAATACCACAAAAATTCAAGAGCCAATAGGCGGCGATAAAGAACTGTACGAGGAAAAAGAAAAAACGCGCTTGTACGGCAATGATACTGGTCGACAGCAGATGAACAAGCGTCTGCAACACCCGTGCGCCCAGAAAAATCATAGCCAATCCATTGGTGGCCTCAGTTTGCCCAGTAGCCAGAGCGTAAAGCAATACCCCGCCGAAAACCGGGAAAAATTCATACATATTGGCGTGAGCGCGCACCAATCGCCGCGAAAATGCCCCCGCATCTTCACCCGTTGGCGCAAAATCATTAGCCTTTTTTGTCCCGTTCAGCGTCAACAATGTGCGCAGCCCAGCCAAAATCAGCAAAAGGACAAGAAACAGCCCTATATAGCCGAGCAAAGCCATATGTGTTTGCGATAAAGCGATTTGTGTTTGTGATAAAGCATTCATAATATTCCCCCATGTTTTTATATTTATAAAACCAAGATAGCAGAAAAACAGGACGGGGCAAAGCTTCAAATTTGCATATTAGGGCGTCAATGTTAAAGTGCCAATTTGCTTTGCCAACCAAACTACACACTTGTCAGCGACATTTTCCCAGCCTGGCTCACCGAGTAGCCAATGGGTATGATTGGACAATTCTACATATTCAACTTTGTCCGCGTTTTTGCCTTTGCACTTCTTAGCAGATGCCCGCACCACACTAGCATTTACCGTGCGGTTCCTGGCACCTGACATCAGCAAAACTGGGCAGTTTATATTATCGCGGTCGAGTTTTGTGGCTTTGGTTTTATCCATTGTCCAAAACGCAATTTCAAAGGTCGCACGGCCTGAAACTGAGGAAACGTAAAGCCAGCGCGTCTATTCTTTTGGCGTTTGGGTCTATTGACTCTCGTCTACTGGCTCTCGGGCGTAGTGACCACAATACCGTCAATCTCGTCCGTGACCAAAATCTGGCAGGACAGTCTGGAATGTTCGCGCACATCTTCAGCAAAATCCAACATGCTTTCTTCCATATCGTCCATGGGCTTTAGCTTGCCCGCCCAAGCATCGTCCACATAGACGTGACATGTGGCACAGGCGCAAGCGCCGCCGCAATCGGCATCAATGCCCGGTATCATATTGGCGACCGCCACTTCCATGATAGATTGTCCCGCTTTGGCTTCGACCTCGCGCTTGGTACCTTCTTGGTCGATAAATGTAATTTTGGCCATGATGTCTCCGAATGGTATTGATTTCGACTTGTATGTAATCAGAGAAAACCAAATTGCAAGCGCTTTGCAATACTTGTAACACCTCTTGCATAAAATAGCCGCACTAGCCTATCAAGGCGTATGAGTAGAATCATTAAAACCATAGACTTAAAGGACGAAGCATCTACCCAAGCCCTCGGCGCTTGGTTGGCACCATTTTTACGCGCTGGTGATGTTGTCTTACTACAGGGTGATTTGGGCGCGGGCAAAACCACTTGGGCACGCGGGCTCATCTGCGCCCTTTTGGGAGACACCGAAGTCCCCAGTCCGACCTATACTTTGGTGCAGACTTATACAGCACCGAATTTTGAGATTTGGCATTTCGACCTTTACCGCCTAAAGCACGAAACCGAAGTTTGGGAATTGGGCATAGAAGAAGCCTTGGACGACGGCGTATGTCTTATTGAATGGCCAGAACGGATTGCGGGGTTGCTGAACGGTACTGAATTGGTGGTTGCGTTAAACATAAAAAATGGTAGGCGGGGCGCTGATATTATCGGTAATAAAGCATGGAAAGCCCGAATACATGACGCGTGAGCAGTTAATCGTACAATTTTTACAAGACAATGGCTGGGGCGATGCGCAGCGCACCCCGTTTCCTGGGGACGCGTCTTCGCGAGCCTATGAACGACTGACGCGCGGCAGTGCGCACGTCGTCCTGATGAACGCACCCTTCATGCCCCACAAAGACCCCTATAGTCTTGCAGCTAAGCTGGCAGGTTCTGACCCTGACGCATTTATCTGCCTCGCCACCGCCTTAACGCGGCGCGGGTTTTCTGCCCCGAAAATTCTGGCGACGGATAGAGACAATGGTTTCATGCTGCTAGAAGATTTGGGTGCCGATTTATTTTCCCAAGTCCTCACCACTGCACCCGACAAAGAAGCCGAACTATATAGTTGTGCCATAGATTGCCTAGCCGCGATATACCGTTCCAGCTTCCCTGAACAGTTAAAAGCACGCAATTCTCAATGGCATGTGCGTAAATATGATGCCCAAACATTACAGACTGAAGCAGATTTGTTCTTGGAATGGTATGTTCCAGAATTTGGCAGTGCCGTGGATGAGGCGGCCAAGGCGGATTGGTACGAAATTTGGACGCATGCGTTCACAAACCTCGATGCCCATGCCCACGGTCTTGCCCTTCGGGATTTTCACGCGGACAATGTGTTTTGGTTGCCACAGCGCACGGCAATAGCAAAAATCGGGCTTATTGATTTCCAAGACGCCCTGATAGCACATCCGAGTTATGATTTGGTGTCCTTACTAGAAGACGCAAGACGCGATGTTAATATGGACATGGTCACGGGGCTTGTTTCGCGGTTTTGCCAGCAAGCTGGTATTCCCGACGACGAACAATTCCGCGCAGCCTATGCCGTACAAGCCGCACAACGTAATGCAAAAATTCTCGGCATTTTTGTCCGCCTTGCAAGACGCGATGGTAAAGAACGCTATCTGGACATGATACCGCGCGTTGCCGCCCACTTTACCCGCGACATCTCGCATCCAGCATTGAAGGAACTGCATCACTGGGTAAAACAATATGCACCTGCGGTGTTGGAGACCCATATATGATTGCCATCACTGCAACACATAATCCGCCAATCACAACAGCTATGGTGATGGCCGCTGGCCATGGTACCCGCCTACGACCCATGACAAATACGATCTGCAAAGCTATGGTTAAGGTTGGCGGTAAAATGCTGGTGGATCACACTTTGGACAGATTGTATCAGGTGGGGGTTAAGCGCGCAGTCGTCAATGTCCATACCTATGCGGATGATTTAGTCGCCCATTTACAAACCCGAACAACAGGGCCTGAAATTATCATTTCCGATGAACGCGCAGCACTTTTGGAAACGGGCGGCGGTGTCGTCAAAGCCTTACCATTGCTGGGCACTGACCCGGTTTTCATTTGTAATATTGACGCTATGTGGATTGGATTTGAAGATGTGCTCGGCGGGATGATGCGCAGGTGGAACCCGCACAAAATGGACGAGCTATTTTTGCTCGCGCCACGCCATGCCACACTTGGACTTGAGGGACCGGGGGATTTTAAACTTGCCGCAGATGGCCGGATTAGCCGCGCAGGTACGGACGGATCAGACTGGTTTTACTCCGGTATAGAGATATTCAAGCCCCATTTGGCCAAGCCGTTCAGATGCGAGAAATTTTCGCGTAATAAAATTTGGGATAATACCTTGAAACGCGGCAAAGCCTATGGTCATATCTTGCCTGGATATTGGATGCATGTGGGGGACCCTAAAGCACACCAAGCCGCAGAGGCCGTTCTTAAACAGAAAAGAAAAATGGAATAATCATGGGTAAATACAAAGACTTATTTGAAAAAAATAATCCTTGTATCTACACAATGCCGTCCGGTGAGCCTTTCTTACGTAATCTGGCGATTGGCCTGAGATCATCCCTCGGTGAGGATTTATCCAAAGCTTTGATCTTACTACCAACTCGCCGCGCCGTGCGGGCTTTGGCGGATGAATTTGTCAAGCTTTCAACCGGGCGGGCAACCCTGTTACCGCTCATGCGCCCCCTGGCTGATATGGATGAAAACGAGCCACCATTTACCACGGGCAATCTGGATTTCGAAATCCCCCCCGCCATTGACCCCGTGCGGCACCGCTTTGAGCTGGCTAAATTGGTGGCCGCAAAAATGGCGCATGAAGGCCCAGAATCAGGAATGGCGCCAGACGCGGCCAGCGCCTTGGCCATGACCGAACCCTTAGCTCGCTTGCTGGCTGATTTGGCCATGGAAGAATTGGACGTAAGCGCCTTCACCAAATTAGATGACAGGCTTGGTGACTTGGCGCAGCATTTCCAATTTGCGTCAGAATTTGCCAAAATTGTCACCAAATATTGGCCGCAATATCTAAAGGACAACGGGCTAACAGAACCTATGGCGCGGCGTGTGACACTCCTCAATAAAGCCGCAGAACTTTGGCAAGAAAGTCCGCCCGATCATCCGGTTATCATTGCCGGTTCCACAGGCACTTTAAAGGCAACGGCGCGGCTGATTAAAACCGTAGCCGCCCTGCCCCAAGGCCTGATAATTCTCCCCGGCCTCGACACCCATATTGACGAGATTGATGTTTGGGATAAAATTGACGACCAACACCCGCAGGCTTCTCTTAAAAATCTGTTGGAAATATTGGAAATTGACCGTGGGGCAGTGCCCACATGGCCGGGCGTAAAAACCGAAGGGGCCGCCGCTATGCGGGCGCGTATCTTGTCCCATGCCCTCATTCCGGCCAGTTCCACCTATGATTGGCCCGCCCGCATTGCCCGTATCGCCAAAAGCACGGGCAATGAAAATGCGATCAGCGAGGGCTTAGACGGACTTTCTCTCATAGAAGCCCGCACCGCAGAGGAAGAAGCTAGCGTTATCGCGCTCATCATGCGCGAAACCCTTGAACATGCGGGCAAGACATGTGCGCTCGTTACCCCCGACCCGTCCTTGGCCAGGCGGGTGCGGGCGAAGCTTTCACGCTGGCATATCGAAGTTGACAGCTCAGCTGGTGAACCCTTGGAAGAAACCGGGCACGGTGCGTTTATGACGCTAAGTCTAGAAGCTGCCCTAGACATGTTCGACCCCATTGCCCTATCGGCCTTGGTCAAGCACAGCCTGTTTAATATGGACGAAAATGCCCGCAAGAAATGGGACATATTAGAAGCCGCAGTCTTACGCGGCACACGGCCAAAATCACTGGATGCCATTGCCGAGCGCTTGGACAAAATTGCCGCGCGCAAACATATTGAACCAGACACATATTTACGCAATGAATTTACGTTTCTGAAAACACTCCACACCGCCCTTACCCCCTTACATGAAATGCTCAGGACAAAAACTGATGCGGCTTTGTTGGCCAAAACCCATACGGAATTATTAGAAACCCTTGCAGGTGGTGCAGCTAATTTATGGCGTGGGGAATCCGGCGAAAAATCGGCGCAACTCATGGAGGAATTACTCGAACACGGCGACTTGCTCGCGCCCATGAACGGCGACACCTATGCCCGCCTATTGTCCCACCTTATGCGCGGGCGGGTGGCGCGGCCACGCTTTGGCACCGAAGATCGCTTGCAAATCTTAGGCCCGCTGGAAGCCAGAATGCTAGAGGCAGATACGGTTATCCTTGGCGGCCTTAATGAGGGCGTTTGGCCGGCTCACCCCGCACCCCATCCCGTTTTATCCCCTGGCATGCGCCAAGCCATCGGCCTATCCGCGCCAGAGCGTAGATTTGGATTAGCAGCCCATGATTTCGAGGCTTTAGCAGCAAAACCTCATGTCATTCTTACCCGCGCAGAACGCGGAGACGACGACCTTTGCGTACAATCCCGATGGCTTTGGCGGCTGACAACATTGGTGCGCGGCGCCCTTGGTAAGGCGGCAGAAAATGCCCTAAAACCAGACAAACCCTGGCTAGATTGGGCGCGCGCACTGGATGCAAGTGACGGCACACCAACACCAGCAGAACGCCCAGCGCCCTGCCCGCCCCTTGACAAACGCTGGCCCAAGAAACGCGGACTTTCGGTCACGCGGATTAAAACATGGGTGCGCGATCCATATGCGATTTATGCGCAGAATATTTTAGGCCTGCGCGTTCTTGACCCTCTCGATCAAACCCTAGGCGGACGTGAATTTGGGCTGGCCGTACATCGCGCCTTGGAGGACATTGACAATGCCAGCCCTGAGCGCACAGCAAAACTTCTAAAACAAGAATTGGTCAAGGCAGGTTATGCAGATCACAACTTTGCCCGTATGCATGTGCGGATAAATGCCTTGGCCGAATGGGTCGTAGATTGGGCGCGGCAACGCAAAGAAAATGGCTGGACTAAAGTCGCTATAGAGAAAAAAGGTGTACTGGAATTTCCAACCATAAGCGGCGCCCCTTTTATCCTAACAGGCATCGCCGACCGCATAGAACGCAAGGGCACAGACACCGCTATCATTGATTATAAAACCGGTGCATATCCTACATACAAAGTAGTCCAAGCCGGGTTCGATCCGCAAATGCCTTTGCTCGGTATAATGTTGGGCTACGGCCAGCTTGGTAAACGCGCCGACGCTACGGATTATCTTTATGTCAAACCGGGCGACCGGGAGTATTCTTTGGTTACTGCGGTGCCTAAAAAATTCCCAAAAGACGCTGATGAATATGCCAGCGATGCCTTTGAAGCCCTGCAAAACTTGATTGCCCATTTCGACAGCCCGGATAGTCGGTATTATTCCCAACCCCGCGCCCAATATGAAAACCCTTATGGTGATTATGACCATTTGGCGCGGCGTCATGAATGGGCAATGGCTGAGGGCGAAACATGAGTGAAATGGATAACAAC
>JALSHM010000445.1 GCA_026982235.1 Robiginitomaculum sp.
TATACTTTTCGCACATGACTATCCATCATCTGATCCCGTGAATAATGTTGGTTGTTCCAGCTTTAACGGCGTAGCTAGTCCCAAATGGGCGAAGGCGTGGGGTGTGGCCACCCGCCCGCGCGGGGTACGTTGTAGGAAACCTTTTTGAATGAGATATGGCTCTATCACCTCCTCAAGGGCATCACGGGCTTCGGATAAAGCCGCCGCCATCGTGTCCGCACCTACCGGACCGCCGCCGAACATTTCGCACAGTGCCGATAAATAGCGCATGTCTTGACTATCCAAGCCAATATCGTCGACCCCCAGCCGAAGCAAAGCGGCATCCGCTACCTTGGCATCTATCACACCTGCGCCAGCATGTTCAGCCAAGTCTCGCACCCGGCGCAAGAGACGCCCGGCCACACGCGGTGTGCCGCGTGCGCGTCTGGCAATTTCGTGGGCACCTTCGGCGCTGACATTCAGCCCTAACATACCCGCGCCGCGCACCACAATTTTGGTTAATTCGACCTCGTCGTAAAATTCGAGCCGCACCGGTATGCCAAATCTGTCCCGCAAAGGCGTCGCCAAAAGCCCTGCCCGTGTTGTTGCGCCGATAAGCGTGAATGGGGATAAATCAATTTTAATCGACCGCGCCGCTGGCCCCTCACCAATAATCAAATCAAGCTCGTAATCTTCCATGGCCGGATACAGGATTTCTTCTACGGTCGGGTTGAGCCTGTGAATCTCATCAATAAATAACACATCGCGCGGCTCCATATTGGTGAGCAGCGCCGCTAAATCTCCAGCCTTTGAAATAACAGGGCCAGAGGTGGCGCGGAAATTCACACCCAGTTCGCGGGCAATAATTTGCGCCAATGTGGTCTTGCCTAGCCCTGGCGGCCCGGACAATAAGACATGGTCCATAGCCTCAGAGCGCCGCCCTGCCGCTTCGACAAAGACCTTAAGATTGGCAATAGAAGACTTTTGACCAACAAAATCCTCAAACGCGAGCGGGCGCAGGGCTTTGTCACTACGGTCACCCACTTGCGGCGCCCCATCTATGATGCGCTCATCGTTCAACTACTTAGCTCCTTCAGCGCCGCTTTGACCAGCGCATTTAATTCTAGCTCAGAATCAATTTGTAACGCGTTAGCCACGGCACGCAAAGCCTGCGAATGCTCAATCCCAAGATTAACCAGTGCCGAAACGGCATCTTTTTGTGCCGTCATCTCGGTTTTTTCCACCACGCGCACATCTCCGCCCGCATCCGCAAATGATGGCGTAAAGCCCCGCCCCTTGGGCGGCGGTTTCCCTGATAATTCCACCACGATGCGCCCGGCCAAGCTTGGCCCAACACCGTTCGCCCGCGCAAATGCGGCTTTATCCTCTAGAGACGCCGCAGATAATATCTCGCCCGGCGTCATAATATCTAAAATAGCCAGCGCCGCTTTTGGCCCGACCTTTTGCACCATTTGCAAGCGCACAAACCAAGCACGTTCCTCCTCGCCGGAAAACCCAAACAAGGTGATCGCTTGTTCACGCACATGGGTTTCCACATGCAATACAGCCTCCGCGCCCACGGATAAAGTCGACAAAGTCCGCCCTGAACACTTGACCAAATAGCCAACGCCGTTCACATCAATAATAGCTTCGTCCGTACCGATAACGATGACGACACCTTTGAGCATGCCTATCATGCTAGCCTCCCCCGTCTGATAACATTGTGCAAAGCCCCCGCCGCGCTTGCCCTATGGGCGTGGCAAATCGCAATCGCCAGCGCATCTGCCGCGTCGCCGGCTTTTAGGTTTTGCCCCGGCAATAGGACATTCATCATAGCCGCAACTTGGGCTTTGTCGGCTTGGCCGGTGCCAACCACAGATTTCTTGACCTTTTTGGCCGAGTATTCCCCCACATAAAGCCCGGCTTGGGCGGGTGCTAGCAAACATACGGCCCGCGCATGGCCAAGCTTCATAGCCGAAGCCGGATTATTGTTCATGAACACTTCCTCTACCGCCGCTTCGTCGGGCGCGAACATATTTATCAAATCGGCAAGCGCATCATAAAGCTGGTTTAGCCTGAGCGCCATATCCTGATTGGCCGCTGGCTGTATCACACCGTGCCCAATATGGGTTATTTTCAAACCTTGTGCCTCAACCACACCCCAGCCGCATTTAACCAGTGAAGGATCTATCCCCAATATCCGAATCCTTTGATGTCTTTTGCTGCTCATAAAAAGAACACTAAGCGAACACGGCAAATAAGTCGAGAGCTTTTGTGTTAATGAAAGATTACGACGAAACAACCGCTATGGACATATTTTCAATCATTACTCGATTTCTTTTTAAGCGCGTCCCGCACCTCTTTTAATGTTTTTAAGGCCAGTATCTGAGCATGGGGCAGCTTCCCTAAAATCGGCGTACCATGTTCGCTGATTGGAAAGTATTCTTCACACCATAACAATCTCTGAACCCTACTCAAAATAAAAGACGTGTCACGGCATAGTCCACATCGATCAAGCGCTACATAATTGTGTACACGCAATACCTCCCACGGAAGCCTGTCATTCTGAGGTTGAGAAGTGCCATAAGCTATTTGCAAAGAAGCATAATTTAATTCCGTATTTTTATCTTTAAAAACACTCTTTGATAAAACAAGACCCGGATGCCTATCAGGCCCAGGTTCATAAGGTGCCTCGTCATAAGGAAAATTCACCCAAACAATATCATATATTTCTGGAGAAGAGGCTATATCGTATATATTGTGTCCAAGAACAACAGGCACATTGGTTACCAGATTTCGCCGCCGACTAAAATACCTTCGGCTAATGCTTCTTCTAATTCTTCTTTGGACAGGCCAGAACGGTACATCATGGCTTTGTTCATGATGTCAAAGTGCTTATCCGTTATGTCTTTCGAATAATCAAATTCAACTGGATTAGGTAAATTAGCTTCCTGAAACATGAGGTCAGACCGTGGCTTTGGCTTTTTAGTCACATCTTGCTCCTTAACTTTGGGTGATGTATATATAACATAAACTTCCTATTACAACGATTAATATTAACTCAAAAACTGCATTTATTTTATCTGTTGCTAAAATGTCCTCGTATACACACAGTATACAACGCGCGAATATAGCATGGATAAGAATTGATAGTTACATATTTTCATATACTTAGAACAAACCTCCCAATTAAATAAAAATAGTTTCATTCACTGATTTTCCGGCTTGATTCCGGTAAATCTTGCATCGCAATACGCGCGCAGGGTTTTGGCTTGGGCGGTTAAATCGCCTGTTAGTACATCCAATTGCACAAGTTTATCTATAACAAGCGTCTTGTCGGGCGCATCTATGCCGACCACTAGGATCGGGATATTTGCACCGTGGGCAATGCGCAAGAAACCGGTTTTCCATTTGTCTATTTTGGAACGCGTACCTTCGGGCGACATGCCGAGCCATACATTTTCTTGCCCGTTAATCCAGTCTATAGTCTGTTCTAGAATATCGGTTTTCTCAGAGCGGTAGACCGGAACACCGCCTGTCCATTTTAACAGACTGCGGAACGGCCATTTATTTATTTCGCTTTTCATGAGATAGCGCACCCGTAGCCCCATATAAAACTTGGCAGCCATGGCAATGATATAGTCCCAATTAGACGTATGGGGCGCAATGATAACCAAGAGTTTTTTCTCATCAGGCAGCGTACCGACTATGGACCAGCCAAAGAGTTTGAGAAACACCCAACCTATAAAATGGCTGATAAAACCACCTTGGCGGGGCATAGCTTTGGATTGGATGGTTCTGCGTTTCATTGCTCCTTTATTGGGAAAAACTGTATAATTTCAAGTGTAAATCAGAAACTGACAAACAAACCCGCACCTACGGCATTGGGCAGAAGCGCCGTTATTTCTGGCTCGCCGCTATCGGGGGGCATGTCTATGATGGCGGCATTGATGGCGGCGGCGAGGGTTTCACCTTTGGCAAGGGCGGCCATAAAACTATATTCCGCTGGCTCTAAGGCTCGATAATTGACCATATTCTCATAGCGCCACACCAACACATATTGCTTGTGTTTTTCCAATTCTATCTTTCCCTCTAGGTCTTGATCATTGCGGATATTCGACCATATATCGAACACAGGCCATTGTAAGGCTAGCAATGCCACACCGGGGGCAAGGGTCAATGTCACTGTCTCAAGATTTGTGCCTTGCTCTGCCAATTTGGCCAAGTCTTCAATGGCTAACAAGTCCGCATCCGCCGCCAAATGCGCCAGTGTCCAAGCCCGGTCGAGATGGCAAATATCGCTAAGATAAGGCAAGCGGTGATCTATTTTATATTTATCGACAATTTTGACAAAATTTGCGCCATAATTATTCAGCGCCCTCTGCCGTGCCGGATATTTTTCAATATAGGCATGGACAAGTTTCAAGAAAAAGTCCTCACCGACAATATCCAGAACCGACATATAATTGGCCGCCAGCACATCATACAGCGCCGAGACCGAATTATTGCGGTATACACTGACAAATTTCGCGTCAAAGCCCGAATCTTTATGCCGCGCCAAAGCTTGCGGGTCACTGCCGTCGACCACTTTGGCCATGGCTGTCATATATGCTTTCATGCCAATATCTCGTCTTTGGCTAGCGTATTTTTGCTGGTTAGGCGTGCTGGCTTATGACCTAGGGCTTTATTGGCGCGATTATACTCGCCCAACATAATGTCAAATTCCGGAATATTGCCGTCGCGCTCCAAGAGCACTGGCCGAGGGCCCAAATGCGCTATGGCCACGTCCAGCAAATCCCAAACCGGATCAGCAACCGGGGCGGAATGGGTATCAATCAATAGATCATTGCCGCGAATAAGGTCTGCCTCAAAACCAGCAATATGTATCTCGCCGACCAGTTCAGGGGCGATTGCCCGTACATAAGCCGCCGCGTCAATACCCGTATTGACTGAGCTGATATAAATATTATTCACGTCCATCAACAAGCCGCAGCCAGCCCGCTTGGCAATTTCACACAGAAATTCTGGTTCATCCAGTTCGGTTGTCGTTCGCATATAATTGGTTGGGTTTTCAATGAGAATTTGACGGCCTATGCCGTTTTGAAACTCATCTATGCGCGCCACCATATGGTCTTGAACCTGGCGGGTACGCGGGAGGGGCAGAAGGTCAGCAAAAAACCGACCTTCAAAGCTGGACCATGTGGCATGTTCTGAAACCTGAACCGGATTAAACCTGTCAATCAGGGATTTCAAAGCCGCCATATGGTCTTTGTCAAATGGGTCAAGCCCGCCCAAGGACGCGCCAACCCCGTGAAAACTCATCGAGAATTTTTGTGCGAACTCGGATAACCAAGCCAGACGTGGCCCACCCGCGACCATATAATTTTCGGGGTGGACCTCATACCAGATGTCCTTGCTGGAAAGCACAAGCGCTTCGGAATAAAAATCCGGCTTAAGCCCCATTCCGGCGAGGCAAGGTAAAACTGGCAATTTTGGCATCAGACTTTCTTTTCTTTTCTGCCGCTTTGCGCCAGTGACTTATTTTGGCGTAAGCGATCCGTTGCCGGCAGGCGTTATAATTGACGTACAGCTGCCTTTAGGTACATATACCCATGCATCGCCCTGCCAATCAACTGTTGCATTGCCTTTACAGGTAATACCTGCACTGGCTTTACAGTCAGCCTTAGCCATTTTGTCGCCCTTACAGCTCATACCTGCACCTGCCTTACAATCATGCTTAGCCATCTTGCCCTTACAGCTCATGCCTGCACCAGACTTGCAATCATGCTTGGCACCTTTACAGCTTGAGCCAGCACCCGCTTTACAATCGGCTTTTGCGCCCTTGCAGCTTGATCCTGTGCCTGCTTTGCAATCAGACTTAGCGCCTTTGCAACTTGTCCCTGATGCAGCACCGCAATCATTCTCGCCTTTAAGGGAAACGCCATAGCATTTTTCACGCTCACCTTCGGCAAGAGAGCCACCGCCTACCCATTTGGAAAATGCGGATTTAACAGATGTCGGGGCGGATTGTGCAATGGATATACCTGCACTGGGGCCAGCGGGTGTTGTCGTCGTACAACCTACACCGGCGGCCAAGATGGCGCCTACGGCTATTGTTTTAGATATTTTTAGATGTGCTGACATGTGTTCCTCCTATTCAGCTAATTATCCCTGAGCGGGCTTTGCGAATATCGCTATTTCCTTGTGTGCCTAAACACTATCCGACAACTGTGATAATTCACATGAAATCATATCACGTTATTGTGAATACATATATATACGCGGCAAAGTCCGCAGTGGATTTATTTTTTCGTTAATTTTGCCCTATTCAAAAGTACGGCCAGTGCTATTCTTATTGATGTGCGCAATGGCTATCCTTACGACACAGCCACCGCCTTCGCTACCGATAAACAAGTGCGCACCCTAGCTGGCTCGCCGCAATGCACGCACTGTTCCAGTGTCTAAAAATAGCCGCAAGCAAAAAATGGCTCACTCAGGATTCCGGGTATAGTACACAGAAAATTGGCTTTTCTCTGGCGGCGGAATGGGTTATATCATGAGCCATGAGAATTATAGACGTTCCGATTGAGAAAATTTATGTTCCTACAGCCAAGCGTAAAGGTTTGGATGAAGACAAGGTTTTGGCACTAGCCGAAGACATCTTAGAGAACGGCCAGACCAAGCCGATTTATGTGCGGCTCGGCAAGGATCGCTATGTGCTGGTCGAGGGCTTTCACAGGGTCGAAGCGCTCAAAATGCTGGGCGAGACCCATATCGAGGGCAATATCGTACAGGCGCGTAAGGGTTAGAGACAAGATTACCCCACTTCATCCTCGCTTAAGCCGTAGCACGCTTTCGTGCAAGACTTGTAAGAATTTGGATCTGTCTGCATTTGTGAACGGGGGTGGGCCGCCTATATTTGCATTGGCGGCGTTTTTGCCGCCAGTGCCCGCACGCAAGTCGGCCATGATAGCCCGCACGGCTATGGCGGAGCCTATGCTATCATTGGTGAACGGCTTGCCGGTGGGCGCGAGCGTTATGGCACCTGCGACGAGGGTGCGCTCGGCCAGCAAAATATCCGATGTAATGACAATGCTGTTCGCGTCTGCCCGCTCCGCGATATAATCATCTGCCGCATCAAAGCTATCGTCTACGACAATCCGCGAAATCAAGGGATGCTGCATGACCCGCAAAAACCCATTGCTCACCACCACCACAGGCACATTATGGCGCAAGGCGACTTTGTAGGTTTCTTCGCGCACCGGGCAGGCATCAGCGTCTATATAAATAGTGATTTTCCCAATCTCTTTCATGGACGTATTTTGCGCGGGATTTCCTATATCCGCAACCGAATTATTATACCTCAAAATGGTGCACGATTTGTTCTTGACGTGCACCTGGAACAGGACTAGAACAAACATAAAGTGAACATTGATTCGTATATGTGTTTATGCGTAAATCAGGGTTCAAATGCAGATTTATGCAGGAGAGTTTAATATGCTGACCCAAAAACAACATGACCTTTTGATCTTTATTGATAAGCGGTTGAAGAAGAACAGTATCTCACCATCTTATGACGAGATGAAAGATGCTTTGGGCTTGGCTTCTAAATCTGGTATTCACCGCCTAATCACTGCCTTGGAAGAGCGCGGCTTTATTGCCCGTCTACCTCACCGCGCCCGGGCGCTGGAAATTTTGCGCCTGCCTGGGCAGGACGCGCCTCTTGCCAAAGAAGCGCCCCTTGCCCAAGACACCCCTAAGGCGGCCAATGATAGTATTTCAGTGCCTTTGGTTGGCAAGATTGCTGCGGGCGTACCTATTGCAGCTTTGGAACAATCCGGGCCGCGCATTAGTATTCCGGACGGTATGATTGGACGCGGCGATCATTTCGCCCTTGAGGTTGAAGGCGAGTCGATGATTGGCGCGGGTATTCTCGACGGCGATATTGCGGTTATCCGCGAAGCCAAAACCGCACGCAATAATCAGATAGTTGTTGCTTATGTGGTAGATGATGAGGAGGCGACTTTAAAACGTCTATATAAAACTGCGGACGGGATTGAACTGATCGCGGAAAATCCAGATTTTCCAACCCGCACTTACGGGCCAGATCAAGTGGAAGTCCAAGGTGTACTTGTCGGGCTTATCCGCAAATATTGAAAAGCAGTCCAAATAAAATCGGTCTAACAAGCCTCAAAATCCCTGAACCTATACACATTTAGCGGCGAGCCATTTTTTGTTCAATTACGACCCGAGTTGATGAGTACACCGCCTAAGTCAGAAGCGTTTTACAAATGCCTTCCAGCCCCGCTTGGTCTTTTGCGTCAAAGGCCGCAAATTCTGTGGAATCAATGTCCAAAACTGCCGCTAATGCGCCGTGCTTGTCAAATACAGGGACAACGATTTCCGCATTGGTTTTACTGTCACAAGCGATGTGGCCGGGGAATTTGTGAACATCTGCAACCACGGCGGTCTTGCCAGTTGCCGCTACAGTGCCGCAAACACCTTTACCGAACGGGATACGCAAGCACCCT
>JALSHM010000446.1 GCA_026982235.1 Robiginitomaculum sp.
ACCAGCCAATCCGGTGCGGGTTGCTACGCGGACCATACCAAAGAAACCCACAATAGCACAAAAGCCACCAGTAAGTGCGGTCATTTCTGCGCCGTCCATTGCTAAAATAAGCCAGCCAACCGTAAGCCCTTATTCAGAGGTCACCAAGGATGTGCAAACAAAATTGGCATCTCTTGGCTTTTACACTGGCGCGGCGACGGGACGGTTGGATGAGGCTACGATCAGCGCTATGAACGATTTCCAAAAACTTTTTGGTCAAGCAGAAACGCAACGAATCACACCGAATTTTCTAAATGAGTTAAACAGCGCGAAAGCCGTCACTGTAGCTCCAGAACCAACCCCAGAACCGGCTCCAGAACCAACCCCAGAACCGGCTCCAGAACCAACCCCAGAACCGGCTCCAGAACCAGTCTCAGAATCAATACCTGAGTCTGTACAAGAAGAGGCAAGCGCAGAGGCGCCGACCTTAGAGGCAAGTTTGACACCAGCAGAAATAAAGATCGAAACGCCCACGGAGGTGGAGCCGAAATTGGCACCAGAGCTTATTGTGAACGCAAAGAAAATCAAATCTGCGGGAGCTAGATACCCTATAGTTGCCGAAAGGCGCGGTCACAACAAGAACGCAGTCGTATTGGTTTCTTATGATGTTGATGTAAACGGTAAAGTTATAAACGCAGTTGTGAAAGAAAGCACGGGCGTTGGGCGCTTCAAAAAAGCGTTTGAAAGATCTGCCATCAGCGCTGCAGAAAAAGCAGAGTTTTCCGCCAAAACTGTCAATGGTAAGGCCGTAATCAGCAAGGATCACGAAACAAAATTTACCTTTAACATCGAATAGCGGAAATTGTTCGAAAACCTATAAAGTGGTGGAGACAGAAAATGGTGGAGCCTAGGGGAGTCGAACCCCTGACCTCTTCGCTGCCAGCGAAGCGCTCTACCAGCTGAGCTAAGGCCCCCATTATAGCACGACCATTCAACAGAGGCCGAGATTGGGTAGTGTTGTGTTTACCAAACTTAAATCAAGCTTTAAGTCAAGACAAATGACATAACAAAGTGATAAAAATTCGTTTTATTCGTCTTCCTCTTCGTCGTCGTCATCTTCATCGCCCGTTGGCGGTAATAAATCCACATCGTCATCGTCGCTTGTAATCACGCCGTCTTCGTCGTCACTGTCAGTTGAAAAGCCGTCCATATCAGGCGTATCATCCCCGAGATCATCATCACCGTCTTCGCCGCCAGAGCCGCCAAAACTGGCATCTCCGTCAAGCTCAAGCTCTTTGGCAGCCATTTCATCTGCGTCTAAATCTTCTTCGTCAATATCTTCAGGATCCAATTCGTCGTCGTCCACATCATCAATGTCTTCATTGTCTTTTGTAGGGCTTTCTTTCGCAGGCTTTGGTGCGCTTGCGGCAGGCGCCACGGCTGCAATGTCAGCCGGATCAAAACTGTGTGCGCAATAGGGGCAAACCGCCGGACGCTTGGTTAGGTCATAGAATTTTTTTTCGCACTCTGGACAGAGTTGCTTTTCGCCTAAATCTGGTTTTGCCGTTTTTTTTGCCACGTTAACGTCCTATATTAAATTTCTTAAAGTCTATAATCGACACTTGAACTATTACCTGACGGTTGTACATAGTCCAATTCGCCGTATAAGCGCCTGATTAGCGTTTGTATTTTGCAAGTCAACCAATATTGCCTAATAATAACATGAAAACAAACATATGATTTCATCTGCTAAATCCAAGAGACCTGAAAAGCCGTTAAAAGGACGTGTGCGTACACCTGGCGATAAATCCATGTCTCACCGGGCTTTGATACTTGGCGCATTGGCTGAAGGTATCACGGAAATCACGGGATTGTTAGAGGGCGACGATATTTTGCACACGGCGGAAGCCGTTCGGGCGTTCGGCGCTGAGGTTAAGCGGGTCGGGAATGGGCACTGGACAGTGACCGGGCGTGGCGCACGTGGGTGGCGCTCTCCTAAAGACCCTGTCGATTTTGGCAATGCAGGCACAGGTGCCCGGCTAGTTATGGGCGCGGCATCTGGGTTTAATATTAAGGTATCCTACACGGGCGATGCCAGTTTATCCTCAAGGCCCATGGGACGCGTACTCAACCCTTTGCGTGAAATGGGCGCAATATTTGAAACCAAGAACGATCGGTTGCCGCTCAAACAAATATATGGCGGCAAGCTGAGTGCAATCCATTACACTCCGCCCCATGCTTCGGCACAAGTAAAGTCTGCGGTATTGCTGGCTGGACTAAACACACAGGGTATAACCGAGCTTCATGAGTTAAGCTTAACCCGTGATCACACGGAAAACATGCTTCAGGCATTTGGAGCAAAAGTCGGGCGCAAACCCAAAGATGAAGGTCAAGTCGTTACGATCGCCGGCCCTGTCTCTCTGAAGGCAACAAAAATAAAAGTTCCGGGCGACCCCTCTTCGGCTGCTTTCCTTATCGCTGCCGCTTTACTGGTGCCAGGCTCAGACATTATAATAGAAAATGTGATGATGAATAATGGGCGGGCAGGTTTGTTCGAAGTGTTAAACGAAATGGGCGCTTTTCTGCGGGCAGATAATTACCGACGTTCGGGCGGTGAAACCATCGCCGATCTGCATGTGAAGCACTCCCGCTTGCGCGGTGTTATTGTTATGTCAAACCGGGTGCCGTCTATGGTGGACGAATACCCTATTTTAGCGGTCATTGCCGCCACGGCTCGCGGTACGACTGTGATGCGCGGACTGGGGGAGCTACGGGTCAAGGAAAGCGATAGGCTGGCTGGCACGTTAAAAATGCTCAGCGCCAATGGGGTTGATGCCAAAATTGACGGCGATACATTGTCGGTAACAGGCGGGCGCATTGCAGGCGGCGCCAAGGTTAAAACCCACCACGATCATCGTATGGCCATGAGTGCGCTTGTCCTTGGCCTGGCCAGCGAAAAACCTGTGCGCATTGACGATGCCAGCATGATTGCCACCAGCTTTCCGCAATTTTTCGATTTGATGGCAGAAATTGGCGCGCATATCGAAACGTCATGAGCAAAGTCATCGCCATAGACGGAACCTTCGCCTCTGGTAAAGGAACCCTTGCAAAACGCTTAGCGGCACATTTTGGTTTTGCTTATTTGGATACGGGCAAATTATACCGTGCCGTAGGTTTACGGGCTTTGCAAACGCACACCGATATGGGGGACGGTAAGGCGTTGGCAGGCTTAGCGGCCAAAATAAAACCGGCTGAACTTGATAACCCCGAACTAAAAAGCGGCGCAGTTGCGGCTGCCGCCTCCAAACTTGCCGTTCATACCGAAGTCCGTGCAGCTCTATTTGATTACCAAAGAAATTTCGCGCTTAAGCCCGGCAAAGGCTTTAAGGGTGCCGTCTTGGATGGTCGGGATATTGGCACGGTCATTAGCCCAGACGCGGATGTAAAACTATATATAGATGCCCAGCCGCAAGTGCGGGCTGAGCGGCGCTATAAGGAACTTTTATCCTATGGGGAAAACGTCACCTTGGAAAAAGTGGCCGCAGATTTGGCCGAGCGCGACCACCGCGACCAAAACCGCGATACTGCCCCCCTCAAGCCCGCTGCAAATGCGCACTTGCTTGATACGACAAACTTGTCTATAGACGCCGCGTTCGACCGTGCAAAGACATTGGCAGAGACCATTTTGTCGCAAAAATAAGCCTTTAGAACATAATGACGCCCGGATTGGCTGGGCTAGACCGTTGGTATAGGCGAAACCTGACCAATTGGCATAAACTAAATTGAGAAAACTATGAGCACTGCTCAAGAATCCCTAAACCCGACTACAGACGATTTCGCAGCCATGTTAGAGGCCTCCCTCGAGACCAATAATATGAAAGAAGGTGGCGTTGTCACGGGTACCGTTACCGGTATTGAAAAAGACATTGTGATTGTCGATATTGGCCTTAAAACCGAAGGCCGCATTCCGCTACGTGAATTTTATGAACCCGGAAATGACGAGCCTGTCAAAGTTGGTGACAAGGTTGAAATCTTCCTAGAGCGCATTGAAAACGCGCTCGGCGACGCCGTTTTATCCCGCGATAAAGCCCGCAGAGAAGAATCTTGGCTTAAATTGGTCAAAGAATGCGAAGACAAAAACCCTGTTAAAGGTGCAATCGTTGGCCGCGTTAAAGGCGGCTTCACCGTTGACCTTGGCGGCGTAAATGCGTTCTTGCCCGGCTCACAAGTGGACATCCGTCCTGTGCGCGACATCACGCCTTTGATGAACGAAGTACAGCCTTTTATGATTCTCAAGATGGATCGCCCGCGCAACAATATCGTTGTTTCGCGCCGTGCCATCCTCGAAGAAAGCCGCGCAGAACAACGCGCAGAGCTTATTGAGAACCTCAAAGAGGGCGAAGAGCGCGAAGGCATTGTCAAAAACATCACGGATTACGGCGCATTTGTCGATCTTGGCGGTATTGATGGCCTATTGCATGTCACAGACATGTCTTGGAGCCGCATCAGTCATCCAAGCCAGATCCTAAGTGTTGGAGATACAATCAAGGTTAAACTTATCCGTATCAATCCAGAAACCCAGCGCATTAGCCTTGGTATTAAGCAGCTGTCTGAAGATCCGTGGATGTCTGCGGTTGCTCGTTATCCTGAAGGCACCAAGCTTACCGGGAAAATCTCCAACATCGCCGATTACGGGGCATTTGTAGAATTGGAAGACGGTGTTGAAGGTCTTGTCCATGTTTCTGAAATGAGCTGGACAAAGAAAAATATCCATCCGGGCAAAATTGTTTCCACATCTCAGGAAGTTGAAGTGGTTGTGCTGGAAGTTGACCAAGAAAAACGCCGTATCTCTCTCGGTATGAAACAGCTTATGGGCAATCCTTGGGATAGCTTCTCTGAGCGCTTCCCTGTTGGAACAATTATCAAAGGCGAAGTGCGTTCTATCACAGAGTTTGGCTTGTTTATTGGCTTGGAGGGCGAAATAGACGGCATGGCGCATTTGTCTGATTTGTCTTGGGACAAGTCCGGCGAAGAAGCTTTGGCAGAATACTCCAAAGGCGATGTGGTCGAAGCGAAAATCCTCGAAGTTGATATTGATAAAGAACGTATCAGCCTTGGCATCAAGCAATTGACCAAAGACACGGGCGCAGGCCCTGGTGGTCAAGCGGCGGCTAAAGGTAAAACCGTTACCTGTACGGTCACCGAAGTGAACCGTGGTGGTATTGAGGTTACATTCGGCGAAGAAGGCGCAGAGACGAAAGCCTTTATTCGCAAAAACGATTTATCTCGTGAACATTCGGAGCAACGCCCAGAGCGCTTTGCGGTTGGCGACAAAGTCGATGCCCGCGTCATCAGAACCGATAAGCGTACTGGACAAGTAACTTTGTCCATCAAGGCTTTGGAAATCGCTACCGAGAAAGAAGCTGTGGCGCAATATGGTTCATCCGATTCCGGTGCATCTCTTGGTGATATTCTTGGCGCAGCCTTGAAAGACCCGAAAGACTAAGTTTATTTGCAATGAATTTGTGAAACCCGTACTTGGCAACATGTGCGGGTTTTTTCATATGCGCGATACTTATTTGGTGGATTTACCCAGCCTGCTGTTTTAAAACATATTTCGTTATACATTAACAAGGTTGATATGAGTAATATTTGGGATATGGGTAATTTTTGGCAGGAGATTCCATTTTTTTGGGGTCTGGTTAGTCTCGCCGTTTTGGCGACATTGGTCGGTTTGCGGGCTTGGGTTTTATCCAAAAACCTGGTGCGTGATGCCGAACAAGAGTGGGATTATCAGGTCTCTGAAAACATGCAGGATTTGCGCCTGACCAAAGATGCATTTGTCCGCGCTTACACAAAAGTCAATGAACCGCGTGGCTGGAAGCTTATGGCAAAAATGTTGGCTGCATTTGCGGTTTTATCAGTGCCCGCTTTTGCAGTTATCCAATTATTGCTCTATAAAGTGTGGCGGGATAACCTCAACGAAGTTTCCAAAATGCCACAATTTAAGGGTCGCCTAGAGGTGTTATCCGATCCGGTTTTGGTGTGGCAATTTAGCATATTCTTGTCAGTAATAATTTTCTGGGTGCTTGTGGTTGGCTGGTTCGTGCGCCAGTATTACAAGGGGGCACCTGGCCTGATGCGTGATGCTTTGATTTTTGAACGTGCCGGGTTTATGCCGGAGACAAAATTAACTGTCGGCCCTAACCCAGCGCATTTTGACGCAGGTGCATTTACAACATCTGAGGCACAGGGTCGCGATGTGCTTGCTGATATTTTCGCAAATACTCTTGGCCTGAGCAAGCGCACGCAACAAAATTGGCAGGGCAGTGGTCATATGTGCGATATTTATTCTGCGGGCGGTGATATGCAAATAAATGTGCATATAAAAAATGACGACGGAGAATTTACACAAGCCACCCACCCCTTTTTCTTTGCGGGTGAATTTGCCCGGCATGATGACAAACCGTTTTTGTATACGCTCATTTTCTTGATACCAAATGCCTATACCGCTTTTGAGAAAATAAAATCTACGGGCATTAAGATGGATAAAGTTTCGGCGACAAATTCCAGCCGCCACTGCGATTTCACAAGCGGCGCGATGGAAGTTTATATTTATGATGAGCGCGGCTAATCCTAAAGTATTTCCATGCCCTAATCCGCCGCCTTGGTTTTGTCTTTATACTTGCAAATATCCGACACAACACAGTTATAGCACATAGGCGTGCGGGCTTTGCAGGTATAACGCCCGTGCAATATCAGCCAGTGATGGGCGTGGACGGCATATTCGGGCGGGATGACCTTCAACAGGTTAAGTTCGACTTCTAATGGATTTTTCCCCGGTGCCATGCCTGTGCGGTTGCCGACTCTAAATATATGGGTATCCACCGCCATGGTCGGCTGGCCAAAGGCGACATTTAAGACCACATTGGCAGTTTTGCGGCCCACACCGGGCAGGCTTTCTAGGTCGGCGCGGTTATCGGGTACTTCGCTGCCAAACACATCCACCAGTCTTTGGGACAAGGCGATCACATTTTTGGCTTTGGTTTTATAAAGCCCGATAGTTTTTATATAATCCCGCAAGCGCTCTTCCCCAAGCGCCAGCATTTTCTCTGGCGTGTCGGCGCGCGCAAACAAAGCCTTGGTCGCCTTGTTCACGCCGACATCTGTCGCCTGCGCTGATAAGGCCACGGCCACAACCAATGTGTAAGCATTATGATAATTAAGTTCTGTCTGCGGCTCCGGATCCATTTTCTGCCACAGTGCAAACATCTGCGCGATTTGGGCGCGGGTGAGCTTAGGCCTTGGTAGCTTTTTTTTGGGTAGTTTCTTTTTGGGTGGTTTTCGTTTGGCCATTAGCGCCTCTTTATAGCGGATAGCATCTGACCAGCTAGTTTTTCGGCGCGCGATACAGTGCCCGCATCTGCCAAACACCCGTCCACATCAAAGGCTTTCCCGGAATGCCCGACCCCAAGCTGGGTCGGGACAACATGGGCACCCAGCCTGTTTAAAATAAAATGTAATTGCCGCAGCGCCATAATACCAGACAAAGCCCCAGGCGTGGCTGAACCAATCCCGTATACAGGGCTTGTGAATTGTCCAAGCTCTACCCGTGTCGTCCAATCAATGGTGTTTTTTAACAAGGGCGGTATACAGCCATTATATTCCGGTGTGGCAATAAATACGCCGTCGCAGGCAGATAAATCCGCAACCAATTTTTTTGCCGTATCCGGTACGCCGTTTACGTCTTCATAATCGCCATTATAAATGGGCATGTCATAATCATTTAAGTCTATGAAGCGCACTTTCGCATTTACCTTCGTAAATATATGCGCCATAGCTGCGACCAATTTGCGGTTCATAGAGGCCTTGCGGCTACTGCCGGACAAAAGGCCGATAATTGGTTTGGACATATTTCCCCCATAAAATTTCTATTGCCCTTAACATAGGCGGTTAATGGGGCTAGAACCAAATGATATTTTACAGGATTAAGCAATGAATTTTTTACATGCTAGAGCCTTTTGTGCTCATTTGGAACCGCTTTGAGCGCCAGGGTTTGTATCTGGAGCAGGCGACGTCACCGCCGTGATGCAGGGCATCACAAGGGGGCGTCAACGCACTCCAGATGCAAAAACTGGTGACCGGGTTTACAGATAAGCTCATAATATCAATACCCTATGTGTTGCTTGACTGAGATTTGCTCCCCGGACGTCGTTGCGACTTTTGACCAATGCTACGGCATTGCTCTGCAAGCCGCGCCTAGCCGGAAAACAAATTTCAGCCATCAAAGTGATTCCAAATGAGCACAAAAGGCTCTATGGTGCGTATACGCAGTATTGATGATAGTTTGCGGTTTTATTGCGAAGGGCTCGGTCTTAAGGAATTGCGCCGCGTCGACAATCAGGCCGGGCGATTTACCTTGATATTTTTAGCAACAGAAAACGATATAAACCGGGCAAAGCTTTTGGGCGATGAAAAAGGATTTGTCCCAGGCCTGCCTATGTTAGAGCTG
>JALSHM010000447.1 GCA_026982235.1 Robiginitomaculum sp.
CTTATAAACTCTTAATCATGCTCTAAAAGCAAATGCTTTATGCAGTTTTGGTGGATGGTTTGATAATGTTCTTAATCGCAAACAATCCGACCAACATAAGGGCTAAGCCGAGCGCTAATCCCCAAATACTGCCAGTTATACCTGCGAAAATGAATGCGACGGCACTGCAAGCGGCGTTGAACAGGGCGTAAGGGAGTTGGGTTTTTACGTGATCGAGCTGGTGACAGCCTGCCCCTGTGGCGGATAGGATTGTCGTGTCGGATATGGGAGAGCAATGGTCTCCGAACATACCGCCTGATAATACCGCTCCGATACACACATATATGGGTACATCAAATTGATGTGCCATGGGAATGATAAGAGGGAAAAGAATGGCATATGTGCCCCAAGACGAGCCTGTGGAAAACGAAATAATCCCGCCAACTGCAAAGGCCACGACCGGAATCAGATAGGCGGGTAAATTGCCCTCAACCAATCCGGATAAATAGGCGGGCGCACCCAAATTTTTACCAATAGCCCCCAAGGACCAAGCCAAAACCAATATGGCCAGAACATTGATAATTTTGCTCATGCTTTCCAGGTATAATGAAAACCCAGATGCGAGCGTGCGCACGCCGTAATGGGCCATTAACAGCATGAGGGCGATGGCCGCCAGAATATACCCGGTGGATAAACTACCGCGAAAGGCGTTGGAGGGGACATTTTCCATATGCATGGGAAAACCCATGGGAATGAGTAAGCCGAACATGACGGTGAGCATGATAGTGAGGGGGAGCCAGACCATAATCGGCTTGGCTTTGGAGGTGTTTTTTGTGTCTGCAGTCTCAGCAGCCAGTGTCTGCGCATTTTCAGCTACCTCACCACGTTCGGCATTATCTTCAAATTTTTTCATCGGGCCAAAGTCGGCTTTGGCGATGATGATGACGGGCACCATAATCACAGCTATGAGCGAATAAAATTGAAACGGGACGGCTTTGACATAAGACACAAATGCACTTTCATTGATGCCAAGCTCTTGATATTCGGCGGCAATCAGGCCTTGGGAATATAGCCCCCAGCCAATAAACGGAATGAGCACAGCAACAGGTGAGGCCGTACTGTCAATAATCCAGGCGAGTTTGACGCGGGATATTTTAAGCCCATCGACAATGGGGCGAAATAACGGGCCGACGATGAGAGGTGTGCCAGAGTCAGTGAAAAACAGCAAGGAACCGCTTACCCAAGCCGCTAATTGCGCCCCGATTTTGCCCTTGATATATTTGACCATCATGCCAGCAAATGCCGCCGCTCCGCCGGATTTTTCCATCAAGCCGACCAAGCCCGCAATAAATATCATTAAAATGAGAATACCCATATGGGAACTTTCCGCCGCCTCGGCCACCATATAATCATTGATCATAATACGCAGACCCGTGAACGGGTTTGGCCCGTTTAGCAAGAGTACGCCAGAGAACACACCTAGGAACAAACCTAAAATTACATTGCGCGCCCACACGGCGACTACCAAAGTAATGATAACTGGCACTAATGATAGAAAACTAGCTTCCATGAACTTCCCTTTTTGCTTGGATAGCACGGGCGCTGTGGCTTGTCTTGTGATTTTCCTGTATCAAATCCATCGTGTCAAAAAGGCAAAAAGCAGATAGCAGGAAGAAGGAAAACTAGAAATAGTTTAGTTGTTAATGGGATAAAGCTAATATTCTGCATTGGATTCTCGTAGGTCTCTCTATAGTTTGCGCCTAAGCAAGATCAAAAATATGACAGAAATAGGGGCAAAATAGAGCCGGAAGCAAGGAATGATTATGGCAAAGTTTTTGGTATTAGGTGCAGGTTTGGTGGCGGCGCCTTTGGTGGCGTATTTATGTCGGCGTTCTGACAATAAAGTTGTCATTGCCAATAATGTTTTGGCGGACGCGGAGGCTTTATCCACACCGCACCCAAATGCCAGTGCTGAATTTTTTGATGTCACGGATGCTGCCGCCCTGACAAAATGCGCCGCAGAATATGACGTGGTGCTATCCATGGTGCCGCCGCCTTTTCACCCCCTTGTCGCCCAGGCCTGTATTGCCGCGAAAACCCATATGGTCAGTGCCAGCTATCAATCCCCGGAAATGCTAGCTTTGGACAATGACGCCAAAGCGGCGGGTATTTGTATATTGAACGAGATAGGTCTTGATCCGGGTATTGACCATCTAGGTGCTATGCAAATCATTGATGAAGCCCACAAGGGTGGTGAGACGATAGAAGCTTTTGTTTCATGGTGCGGCGGTATTCCTGCGCCGGACGATAATGATAATCCTTTTGGGTATAAATTCTCGTGGAACCCAAAAGGGGCAATCCTGGTTTTGCTTAATCAGGCAGATTATATGCGTGCGGGGGTGGCTATAACAGTAGAGGCAGAAAATTTAATGGGCTGGGCCTGCCCCGTGCGTATTGGCGGACTGGATCTGGAATGTTACCCGAACCGTAATTCACTTTTTTACAAAGATATTTATGGCATACAGGAAGTGCAAACGCTTATTCGTGGTACATTACGCTATCCGGGGTTTTGCCAGATTATGCAATTAGCCAAAGCGCTTGGTTTGTTCGGCCTAGATCCAGTCACGACGCAGGCTAAGGATTGGCGCGGATTTATAGGCGAGATGATCTCTACGACTGAATTGGAAGCCCTCAAAACAGAAGCAAAGCCTACAGCTTGGGCAGCATTGGAATGGCTTGGTGTGTTTTCTAGCGAGGTACTTCCGGACGGCAATAGCCCGTTGGATAAATTTTGCGCTTTGCTTTTGGAAAAACTGTCTTATCTTGATGGTGAGAAAGATATGATTGTTTTACAACATAAATTCATCATCAAGAAAACAGACGGAACCAAAATCTACAAATCCGCTTTGCTGAAGTCTATGGGCATACCATACGGATTTAGCGCCATGGCGGCCACGGTCGGATATCCGGCGGCGATGGCTGCGCAAATGATAGCGGACGGGAAAATTGACCAAACAGGTTTATTGCTCCCTGTCACCAAAAATATCTACGCACCAATTTTGGACATGCTCGCCCAAGAAAACATAAAATTCATTGAACACATATGGCAACAAGATGAAATGACTGACCAAGATTTCATCCCTGAGCTTTGTTGAACACTATAGAATTTGATTCAGATTTTTATATTGCTTGTGGGGTAATTCATGGTAAGTAATTTCGCTTTCAAACTTAACCAATGGAATGAAAGCCATGTCACAACATACGCCACGACATTTTTTGAGCCTTGCAGATATACATGCGGGAGAATTGCGCGACATTTTGGACGAAGCGCACCGCCGCAAAAAGGCGCGGGCTGGATTTGCAAAAGCACAACCCGATAGTGACGCACCCTTGTCAGGGCATGTGTTGGCTATGCTTTTTGAGAAAAGCTCGACCCGAACCCGGTTCTCTTTTGAAGTTGGCATGATGCAATTGGGCGGCACGTCCATCACCACCAGTGCAGATGATATGCAGCTTGGGCGCGGGGAAAGCATTGAAGATACGGCCAAGGTTCTATCGCGGTTTGTCGATGGGATTATGTTACGCGCCAATGATCATAACGCCTTGGTGGCTTTGGCACAAAATGCCACAGTTCCGGTTATTAACGGCCTGACTGATTATAATCATCCGTGCCAGATTATGGCGGATCTCATGACGCTGGAGGAGCAGGGCAGGGACTTGAAAGACTTGCGCCTAGCCTGGGTTGGGGACGGAAATAATGTGGCCATGAGCTTTATCAATGGAGCCGCGAAATTTGGCTATCAGTTGGTGATTTCAACGCCCAAAGGGTATGGCCCGTCTTCGCAAATGGTTGAACGGGCGCGAGCCGAGGGTGCGCAGATTGATTTGATAGACGACCCGCTCGCCGCTTGCAAAAATGTGGACGTTGTTGTCGCCGATACTTGGGTGTCCATGGGCGACACAGATATTGATAAGCGTATGCGTGACCTTGGGGATTGGCAGGTCAATGACGCGCTAATGGATGTGGCGGCGAAGGATGCGTTATTTTTGCACTGCCTGCCTGCCCATAGGGGTGAAGAAGTTGCCGCGTCAGTGATTGACGGTAAGCAGTCGGTTGTGTTTGATGAGGCCGAGAACCGCTTGCACGCGCAAAAAGCGATCTTAAAATGGTGTTTGGATAAGTGATTACTTTTCATTTTCGGCAGGCCATAATATATAGATTTGCTAGTGAATAATTGTTTGTCACAATGACATCTTACCCCCTCACCTTGTTCCTCTCCCTATGGGAGAGGAGACGGCAACAATGATTTATATATTCCAACGATAGTGCGAGTATCTATTCAAAGAAAACGCAGTTTTCTCACCTCTCCTTTGGGGGAGAGGTCGAGCGCAGCGAGGGTGAGGGGATAGGATGTTGAGGGATGTATCAATATGCGATTGCTTCATAAATGGCGGAAGGAAAATGCAAAATACACTATCGTTTTTCATATTTTCCGCTAAACAGGCGCCATGACTATTCTTGTAACAGGAGCCGCCGGATTTATTGGCCATAATCTTTGCTTAAGCTTGCTTGCGCGGGGTGACCAGGTTGTGGGGGTTGATAATCTGAATGATTATTATGACCCGATGGTAAAACACGCGCGGCTGGAGCGGTTGGCGAAGTTTGAGAAGTTTAGATTTGCGCAAGTTGATTTGGCGGATGATGGGGCGCTTGAAAAAGCTGTAGCGCCGGATGCGGTCACGCATATTGTGAATTTGGCAGCCCAAGCCGGCGTGCGCTATTCTATTGAAAACCCGCGTGCCTATATGCGCTCAAATTTGACAGGCTATCTCAATGTTTTAGAATTTGCCCGCGCCGCCAAGAATTTGCAGCATATGGCCTATGCGTCAAGCTCCTCAGTTTACGGCGATCGGGCGGATGGGCTGTTCAAGGAAAGCGATTCTGTCACCAAGCCTGTGTCTCTATATTCCGCTACCAAAATTAGCGGCGAGATGATTTCCCAAAGCTATGCGCATCTCTACGGGATACCGCTAACTGGTCTCAGATTCTTTACGGTATACGGGGCGTGGGGGCGGCCTGACATGGCCTATTGGATTTTCACCGAGAAGATATTTAAAGGCGAACCAATTGATATTTTTGCCGCCGGAGAAATGTCCCGGGACTTTACCTATATTGACGATATTATCACAGCCTTAGTCCGCATCGTCGATAGGCCGCCCCAAACACCTAAAAAGGGAGACGTGCCCCATGAAATTTATAATCTTGGTAATTCCACGCCGACACCTTTGATGGATTTGGTACACGCGGTCGAAAAAGCTTGCGGGCAAGAGGCCAAGAAAAACTTTATGGACAAACAAATGGGTGATGTCTCCAAAACCTTCGCAGATATTTCCAAAGCCAAAGCGGCATTTGGCTATGACCCCAAGACCACTATTGACCAAGGCATTCCGGTATTTGTCGATTGGTATAAGAAATTCTATAACATATAGGAAAACGACATGAAAAAAGTCATCAACAACAAAACCAAAATTGGCAATCACCAACTCCATCCTGAAACCTTGATGATGGGCTATGGTTATGACCCTATGTTGTCGGAAGGGTCGGTGAAGCAGCCCGTATTCTTGACCTCGACATTTGCCTTCCCGAACGCCGAAGCGGGCGAAGAGTTTTTCGATGTTATGGCCGGGCGCAAGCCTTTGCCCGCAGGTGATGCGGCGGGTTTGATTTATTCGCGCTTTAACCACCCCAATGCGGAGATTACCGAAGACCGTCTTGCTGTATTTGAGGGTGCAGATGAAGGCGTGGTTTGCGCGTCGGGTATGGGGGCGATTAGCTCTGCGTTTTTGTCTGTCCTGCGCCCCGGTGATGTCTTGGTACACGGCTCGCCGCTTTATGGCGGTACGGAAACTTTAATCCGGAATTTACTGTCGCAATTTGGCATCCAAGCCGTGGAGTTCCAAGACGGTATTGACCCGGCCAGCCTTGATAAGGCTATCGCGAAAGCCCAAAAACTGGGGCCGGTTAAAATGATATATATGGAAACGCCGGGCAATCCGACCAATGCTATATTTGATTTTGAGATTTTGAAAACCGCGCAAGAAAGACTAGAGACCGAAACGGGCGTGCGCCCCGTCACCGTGTGCGATAATACTTTGCTCGGCCCCGTGTTTCAGCGCGCTGTGGCCAATGGTATTGATTTGGCGGTGTACTCACTGACTAAATATGTCGGTGGGCATTCAGATCTCATCGCAGGTGCGGTGATGGGCAATGGTGCGGCCATCAAAGCCGTACGCGGTATTCGCAATGCCATGGGCATGAACCTTGACCCCAATACGGCATGGATGTTGTCGCGCTCATTGGAGACGCTGTCCATTCGCATGCAAAGAGCGTCTGATAGCGGCGCGAAAGTTGCGGCTTGGCTGGCGAGCAATCCCTATACCAAGGTCAAAGTCCTACACCCTGAACATATCACAGACGCCGCCTATCAAACCGTCTATAAGCGCCAGTGTACGGGCCCCGGCTCAACATTTTCATTTGTCATAGACGGCACAAGACAAGACGCGTTTAAAATTATCAACGGCCTAAACCTGTTTAAATCCGCCGTATCTTTGGGCGGATCCGAGAGCCTAGTCTGTCACCCTGCTTCAACCACTCATTCCGGCATCCCCGCAGGCGTCCGCGCAGAGGGCGGGCTAACGGAAGGCTTAATCAGAATTTCAATCGGCCTGGAACATCCAGATGATTTAATCGCAGATTTAGACGCAGCGTTTCGCGGGGTTTATAGGTGATGAAAAAACTGAGATTCAATGTTACAGGTCGCAACGAAGCCGTGAAAGCTATATCTGCTTGGACTCGTGCAATTTCACTTGGCCTAATGGCGGTGGCTTTGATTGAGCCTTTACGAAGCCCTGACAATTTTAATATCGGCTCTTCACTACTTGCGGCGACTGCCTCGACCTTGACTTTGGTCCTATCTTTACTTATATATAGCAAGATTGAGGAGAAAGACTAATGAGTGGTACAGTTGGATTTGCAATGGTTGTTGCATTTATTTGTGTAGTGAGTGTACTTGCGTTTTTGCTGGTTAGTAACTTACCAATCGAGGAATAATCTTACCCAAACCCCGCCGCAACCTCCACCGCAAAAGCGTATTCAAACGCGGTTTCTTTTAAGCTGTCATAGCGCCCCGGTTCGCCTTGGTGTCCGGCGTCCATGTTGGTTTTTAGCAAGATGGGTGCGGTGCCTGTCTGGTGGTCTCTGAGTTTTGCGGCCCATTTTGCGGGTTCCCAGTATGTTACGCGCGGGTCGGTTAAGCCTGCGGTTATCAGGACGGGTGGGTAATTGGCGTCCCGCGTATTCGTATAAGGGCAATAGCTGGCTATGGTGTCGTAAGCGATCTCGTCCGTGAGAGGGTTACCCCATTCTGGCCATTCTGGCGGGGTTAGGGGCAGGCTTTCATCGCTCATTGTGTTGAGCACATCTACGAACGGCACGGCGGCGATGACGGCACCGAACAATTCCGGGGCTTGGTTGAGGGCTGCGCCGACCAAAAGTCCGCCTGCCGAACCGCCGTGGGCAATGATGCGGCCATCGGATGTATAATTCTGTGCCGCCAAGCCGCGACCCACATCTACGAAATCGTCAAATGTGGCTTGCTTGGTGGAGAGCTTGCCTTTGGTGTACCATTCATAGCCTTTGGATTTACCGCCCCTGATATGGGCGATGGCATAGATAAACCCCCGGTCTATCAGGGACAAAATACCCGTGCGAAAACTGGCCGGGATTGTGATACCGTAGGAGCCATACCCATAGAGCAAGCACGGGGCTTTGCCGTCTTGTTTGAAGTCCGACCGCATAATGAGAGTGACGGGAATGCTTTCGCCGTCTCGCGCTGCAATCTGGATGCGTTTGGTGATATAGTTTTTGGGATTGTGACCAGAGGGGACTTGCGTGGTCTTGCGCAAAACGCGGGCGCCCGTATCCATATTATAATCAAAAATCTGCCCCGGCGTGGTTGGGGAAGAATAGCTAAAGCGCAAAATATTGGTTTTAAATTCATAACCGCCCATCAGTCCAAGGGCATAGGCGTCTTCGTCGAATTTTATGGTGGTCTCAATGCCTGTGGTTAAATCGCGAATAATGATGCGCGGCAGAGCGTCCTTGCGCTCTAGCCTGACCAAATGGTTTTCATAGGTTTCAACCCCAAGAATGAGCGTGCCGGGGGTATGCGCAATAAAGTCTTGCCAATGAGATGCACCGGGACTTGTTTGTTTGGTGCGCATGATTTTGAAATCGGTCGCGCCGTCTGCATTGGTTAAAATATAAAAATCATCCTCGTGGTCGTGCAGGTCGTATTCCCGGTCGCGCTGGCGAGGTTCGGCGCAAATGGGCGGTGTTTGGGGCGTTTTCGCTGGGATAAGCCATATTTCGGAAC
>JALSHM010000448.1 GCA_026982235.1 Robiginitomaculum sp.
TAGACCTGAGCGGGCTTGAGTATTCTATTTCCCAACTCCCTGACGAAGATTGGACGTCTAAATCCCAAGCCGGATTACCTCCCGTCGAGGCTGGGCGGTTCTTTATTTATGGTTCCCATGATGCGGGTAATATCCCCATGCATACGCCTTATCCGATACGCATTGATGCGGGGTTGGCTTTTGGTACGGGGCATCACGGCACAACCAAGGGCTGTTTGCTGGCGTTTGAAGCCCTGTGTGCGCCGCGTGAAAAGGTTAAGAAAGTCGCCCATTGGCCAAAGAGCATACTGGATCTGGGTTGCGGCTCTGGCGTGCTGGCTATCGCGGCAGCAAAAGCACTTAACCGCAATGTGGCGGCGAGCGATATTGACCAAGATGCGGTGGACGTGACCCGCGAGAATGCGCGCATTAACGGTGTTTCTGAACGGATTCAGGCTGTGCAAGCGGACGGGATTGCGGGCGCAGAGAAATATGATCTCATCTTTGCCAATATTCTGGCCGGGCCGTTAATGGCATTGGCACCGGATATTGCGCACGCTTTGAACCCTAAAGGCCATGTGATATTGGCGGGTTTATTAGATGAACAAGCCGAAAAAGTTATCGCCTGTTATTTGGCTTGTGGCCTCAAATCGGTGCGGCGCCATAGCCTAGACGGGTGGACTATTCTCACCATGGCTGTTTTGGACGAAGTCAAGAGCGAATAGACGCAAATAAGACGCCAAGCCGTAAGGGCTGTTTTTGGCTATTCTCTCATCGTCTAATGCGGCGATAAATGCCGCCTTGGAGCGCCCGCTTTTTGCTATGGCAATGTCAATCACTGCCCAAAATTCAGGCTCGATTGCAATGGAAGTGCGGTGGCCGTGAATGGTGATGGAGCGTTTACGCATCGTCTAATTTATGGTCGTCCAGATGTTTGCTTTGTTTGTTTTTCTCAAAGCCGTCCAAGCGTTTCTCAATTTTCTTGCGGCCAAATTTTTTGCGGTTTTCCGCCGCCTTAATTTCTTTCGCCGCATAGCCCGCACGTTTTTTGGCCGCCTTAAAATTTATGACATTATCCGTCATTTCTTGGGTCCAATCATCAATTTTGGCTGCACCACTTTATCAAACTCGGCTTCTGTGACAAAACCTAAGCGCACGGCCTCGACACGCAATGTTGTGCCGTTTTTGTGAGCAGTTTTTGCGACTTTTGTCGCATTGTCATAGCCGATGCTTGGCGCAAGGGCGGTGACCAGCATGAGCGAGCGCTCAAGTAAAGTCTTTATCTGGTCTTCATTGGCCGTGATACCGACCACACAGCGTTCGGCGAAGCTTACGCACACATCAGACAGTAGGCGAATGCTCTGATCCATATTGTAAATCATGACGGGCTTATAGACATTAAGTTCGAAATGCCCTTGCGAGCCTGCCATGGTCATCGTGGTGTTATTACCCATGACCTGGGTGCAGACCATGGTCATGGCTTCCACCTGGGTCGGATTAACCTTGCCCGGCATGATAGAGGAGCCAGGCTCATTGGCGGGCAGAGATATTTCCCCCAAGCCCGAACGTGGGCCCGATGCCAGAAAACGGATGTCATTGGATATTTTATATAAGGACGCCGCCACAGTATTGAGCGCACCATGGCAAGATACAAAGGCATCATGGGCGGCGAGGGCTTCGAACTTGTTGGGTGCGGTTTTAAACGGTAATTTGGTATAGCTGGCCACTTCTGCGGCAAACATTTTGGCAAAACCGGGCTTGGTGTTCAGCCCCGTGCCCACCGCTGTACCGCCTTGGGCAAGGAACATTAACTCCTTGAGACCGGCTTTAATGCGTTTAATCCCATTATCCATTTGTGCCACATAGCCGGAAAATTCCTGCCCTAGTGTGACGGGTGTCGCATCTTGAGTATGGGTGCGGCCTATTTTGATGATTTTCTTAAATTCTTGAGATTTGTCGTTCAGCGCATTTCGCAAGACGGCCATGGCGGGCAAGAGCCGGTGATGAATTTCCTCTGCGGCAGCGATATGCATAGCGGTCGGGAAGGTATCATTCGAGCTTTGCCCCATATTCACATGGTCATTGGGATGCACGGGGTCTTTGGAACCTATAACCCCGCCCAGGATTTCGATGGCGCGGTTGGCAATGACCTCATTGGCATTCATATTGCTCTGGGTGCCCGAACCCGTTTGCCAGATGGATAGGGGGAAATTATCATTGAGCTTGCCCTCGGCCACATCTGATGCAGCGCGGACAATGGCTTTGGCGCGCTTTGCGTCCAGGTCTTTAAGCGCTCGGTTGGTCAAGGCAGCGGAGCGTTTGATAATGCCCAGCGCCCGGATAACCGCAGGCGGCATGGTTTCAATCCCGATGGGAAAATTGATTAAAGATCGTGCCGTCTGCGCCCCGTAATATTTATCCGCAGGTACTTTTAACTTACCAAAGCTATCGGACTCGGTTCGTGTTTTTGTCATGAGTTATTCTCTGTAAATTTAGCTATTTTTTGCGAAAGGCATCAAGACTGACAACTTTGTTGGCATCGTCTTTTTTCGCATCATTTTTTTTCGCCCTTTCTTTTTGCACCTTGACTTTTCCTGTCGCCGTTGGTTTTTTTGCAGGCGTTTTTTTGGCAGACTTGGGCGCGGCTTGTTCCTCATTTGATTTTACGGATTTAAGCTTAGGGGCGGATTCTGTTTGTAATTGCGCCAGTGTGGGCGGTGAATTTGGTGCAGGCGCGAGAATATCTTCCATTTCTTCAGGCGGATCAAATTGCATGGCAAATCCGACACTTGGATCGTGAAAACGGGTAATAGCGATATATGGTATGGAGAGATATTTGGGCACGCCGCCAAATTTTAGGGTAACCTCAAAGCTATCATCATGGGCTTTAAGATCCCAATATTGATGCTCCAAAACAATGGTGACTTCCTCGGGGTATTTTGTGACGAGACCTTCATCAATATCAACGCCCGGAAAACGGGTTAAAAATGTAATATAAAAGTGATGGGCACCAGGCAATCCGTTCTCACGGATAACCCGGCGAATAGCATCACGTATTACACCCCGAAGAGCCAATTGCGTCATACTATCATAATTCATCAAATCTTGTGACAAGTTCAGTTCTCCTAATATTCAGGCTATAACTTACGCTAACTCAGTAAATAAGCAACCGTGATTTCAATAGAACCTGACCATAACGTGTGCGCAAGATAACACTTTCCAGCACTCGTATAAAAAGAGAGAATAACACTGACTTAACCATATAAAACAGGCGATTATTAAGCATTTTGGTCTAGAGGTTGCTTGTCACTAAACGAACACGTTTACGAAATATGTGGGTGAACATAAAGTATGTCAAAAGCAATTGCAGAAATGCGGGGTCTATTTCGAGCCGAGAAAGGCAATAATCAGGCATATTTTGCTTGGTTAGCCCCTGTGCGGATGTTGGTGATTACCATTGTCGCATTTGGCTACGCATCGACCATGCCGCGCGGCCCGGGTAATGCGGAATATTTCAATATGTTTGGTTATGATCCTAGCTGGTATGGCATCCAGATTATTTTTATGATAAGCGGGTTTTTGGCCTTGCACAGTTTATGTAGGCATGGTTCCGCTTTTAAGTTCCTGCTCTCGCGCATAGTGCGTAATTTCCCTGCTTTGGTAGTTTTTTCTGGCCTGGTAATACTGGTTTTATTTCCGCTATTTGCCGTTCCCATGGCGAGTGGCGACACGCGCCTTAGCCAGCATTTGGTCTATTTTTTAAAGGTGGTTACCTGTCTAGACCCAGCTGTTGTCACACCAGGACTACTCGATAATGCTTTGTATATGTGCGTTGTGCAGGGGGGGATTTGGACATTTCGCTGGGGGCTAATAGCATTTGCAACAACGGCCTTATTGTGGGCCATTGGCGGGCTGCGCAATCCACGTATGTTGTTGTTGTTAACACTGGGTGCCACCATGGCTTATGCGGCGATTGTAGCTTTCGCAGTGGGTAATCCGGACGTCGTATCTGGGCAGGCCATGCAGGCTGTGGTAACTGGCCTGCGGCTCGGCTGGGTGTATTTGGCTGGCATGTGCCTTTATGCTTATAGGGCTATCCTGTCCCGTTCATTAGCTGTCCCTTTCGGTTTTCTCGTTTTAGCGGCTATACAATATTTTTTCTTGCCATGGACGCCTCTTATAGAAATTTGCGCTGAACTCGGTCTCGGATATTTGGTATTCTTAGCCATGACAAGCCGTATGCCCGTGCCAAAGAAAATGGATAAATTGCCCGATTTATCTCTCGGTCTTTACATCTATAATTGGCCTACTGCACAGATAACACTGCTGGTCATGCCCGCACTAACACCATACACATTATTTGCCATATCGTTTCCAATCACTGTGTTATTGTCATATGTCACATGGTTTTTGGTCAGCAGGAAAATCAATTTCCGCCTTAGAGAATATGTACAGGCTCAATCCGCATAGCGTTTATTAAGTATCGCTAACACCTATATACATTTTCATCCCTATCCCATTTATGGAGAGGTGTCGAAGCAGGCTTGCGCAAATACGGGCAGAAAGAAGGCTGGCGGGTGAGGTGAGTTGGTGTGGCTTATCTCTAATTTTATGTGCTGAGACACTGTGCCCGGCATTTTAAGGGTTGCGCTCTAACCCTTAAGCGTTTCCAGCAATGCTTCGATATTGGTATTGAGCCCGGCATCTTCTGCGCGGAGTTTATCTATGCGCTTGACCGCATGGATAACCGTTGTGTGGTCACGGCCACCAAAGCGTCTGCCAATATCGGGGAGGGAGCGTGTGGTCAGCATTTTTGCCAGATACATAGCCGCTTGGCGCGGACGGGCGATAGCACGGGCACGACGCTTGGATAACATTTCTTCCATGCTAATGCCAAATTGTTTGGCCACAGCGCGCTGGATTTTATCGACAGTTGGTCTGGCCTGTCCAGTATAGCGCGAATGAGATAACGCTTCTTGAATGCTTTCCAGCGTTAGCGGTTTGCCCAGAAATTCCAAACGTGCCACAACCTGATTAAAGGCACCTTCGAGGTCGCGTGGGGTCGCATTGATGCGGGCGGCCAGATGATCGCGGGCATCGGAGGGCATGGCCAAGCTAGGGTGTCCACCTGCCCGACGTTTTTCGATGAGTCTGTCCAAAATGCGTAGGCGCAATTCATAATCCGCCGCGCCAATATCACATAACAGCCCACCGCAGAGATAAGATTTAAGTCTGTCACTGGCTTTATGAATGGCCTGCGGGTGGCGGTCGGAAGCCAGCAGGATTTGTTTGCCGCTATCCACGAGGGATATGAGCGTATGCATCAGTTCTTCTTGAGAACCTGGTTTGTCGGCAATGAAATGGGCGTCATCAATAATCAGTAAGTCCACATCTCTTAGACCGGATTTAAAAGCGTCTATTTCTGTGCGGCCTTGGGCGCGAACGGATTGCACAAAAGAAGCAACAAAATCTTCTGATGAAATAAGCCGCACACGTCTGGAAGGGTCTTTTTTGGCCGCTTCGGCTTTGACCGCATGTAAAAGATGGGTTTTCCCCATGCCGTGAGGGCCATGAATGACAATCGGGTTATATTGGCTGTCACGGCTAGCTGCAACACGCCTAGCTACAGCAAAGGCTAACTCATTGGGGGCGCCGACGACAAAATTATCAAAAGTAAAACGCTCTTGATTGGCAGGCGAACCCGCATTGAGGCCAGATATTTGACTTAGCTCTGATGTGCGCGATGCCATATTGTCGGTATAGGCAGATCGTAAATTCGGCTTTGATGATATGTTGTTGCGGCGGGGGCTTAAAGAATTATGCGTCGCTTTAAGAGGCGCGACATGACCACTGCCAATATGAACTGTGCGCGTATCACTTTCAGCCCATAATTTGCGGACTAGGTCGCCGTATTTTCCGTCAATACGACTTGCAACAAATTTTGACGGGGCATCGAGTGTTACACTGGTTTCGCTTGTAGATTGTAAAGACAATTGCCCTGTCCAAGACATATGAACTCGCTCTCCGAGCAAGGCACGTAATTTGTCCTGAACAAGTTGCCAAACTTGGGCTGGATCGTTCAAAATCGGGGCATCTGCGCCAATTTTGGCGGAACTTTCTGGCGCATTGCTGGGGACGGTTAGGGTTTCACCATCCTTGCTAAGCTTGTTTTGTCTATCCGCCACAAAAATCCCCAAACTCTCACGTTGGCTAAAACGTGCAAATCGCTTTAACTCATTGAATAATATACATAAATTTAGTATAAATTAGAGAAATAACCCGTGCCAATCCTCTAACTATATCAGGTTTTGCCCCCTGCCTTTTCCCGACTGCTGGCTCTCCCTTGCCCCCTTTAAAGCGCCTTTGAGCGGTGCCGTCAATGGGGTTTTTTTGCGATTCGTTAAGATTCATCTCTTGACAGAAAAAAAGTCAAATTTCACGGGCATTTGCCCAAAATAAAAATGTTATTTTTTCTGCATAAAATTTTTTAATCACCTTTAAGTGGTGATGTAAAAATTGAATCCAAAAGCCCCGTAAAGGCGTGTTTTATGCACAAAAAAACCCAGCCTAAAAGCCGGGTTTAAAAAACTCTAATAAATTCAAAAGCTTTATGCAGACATTGCTTTCACACGCTTGGAAAGACGAGAAATTTTCCGTGATCCGGTGTTTTTATGGAAGATGCCTTTGCCAACTGCCCGCATCATGGCAGGTTCCGCAACGGCCAAGGCTGTTTTAGCTGCGGCTTGATCGCCAGCAGAAATAGCCTCTTCCACATTGCGCAGAGTTGTGCGCACGCTGGTGCGCCGATTTTTATTGATTGCTGTTTTGCGTGCCATTTTGCGGACGCATTTTTTAGCAGAAGATGTGTTTGCCATAATATTATCTTTACTGTCTTTTATAAGTTGGTTTTGTACCAGCTGAAATTTGAATTGCGCCTATAGACGCTGGGCTGGGCGCCGTCAACCATGTAAACCCAAAGAATGTTAGTTTTATCAGTGAAACAGATTGTCTGGATAGCGCGCTTTCCTATTTATTATTAAAATGTGGCTTGCGCTTTTCAATGAATGCCGCCATGCCTTCTTTTTGGTCTTCTGTGCTGAACATGGATTGGAATAAGCGGCGTTCGAAATGAATACCTTGGGATAAAGTGGTCTCGAAGCTGGTATTGACAGCTTCTTTGGTCATCATGGCAATAGGCTGAGATTGGGCTGCGATTTTCTTGGCCGCTTCCAGTGTGGTTTCCATCAAATCGTCCAAAGGCACGACCCGCGATACCAAACCACAAGCATGAGCTTCATCGGCTTTCATCATCCGTCCGGTCAGGCACATATCCATAGCTTTGGATTTTCCGACGGCTTTGGTTAGCCTTTGCGTGCCGCCAGCGCCGGGCATGACACCGAGGTTTATTTCAGGCTGGCCAAACCGCGCATTGTCTGCCGCTATAATAAAATCGCACATCATGGCGATTTCGCATCCGCCGCCCAAGGCGTAGCCAGCTACAGCCGCGATGATAGGTTTTCTGAACCGGGCAACGGATTCCCAGTACAGTCCGAACACATCGTGCTTATACATGCCCAGGAAAGTGCCGTCTTTAAGTTCGGTAATATCAGCACCAGCGGCAAAGGCTTTTTCGGATCCAGTTAATATGACACAACCAATTTTATCATCCGCCTCCAATTTGGTCAGAGCGTCGTCCAGTTCTTTTGTTAACTCTGCACACAATGCGTTCAGGGCTTTGGGGCGGTTCAGCTTGATAATGCAAACCCCACCGTCTTTGGTTACTTCGAGTGTGTTATAAGTCATGTGGACTCCTGATGAAATTCAAGCTTTAATAATTATAAGCTGGCTATTTTACGCGCTGAAACCAAAGAGTCACGGACTATTTTATTGCGCCGCATTGCGCGGCTTAGGTAGTGGGCGCATAAACTCAGGCGAAAAGCGCCAATACGAAAAAAACTACCGTGCCAATAGTGAGAGATATAACAGTTTTGCGACGATATGGTCGCGCTAATAGTCCGACTAACACGCCACCGAAAACTACGAACAGCAATGCTAGTGCTACAAATTTTTGGTAAAGCTTGAACAATTTAGGTCCGTGACCCTTATGCAATTCAATCATTTTGCCTTGAAAATTCGGGGTCATAAATGCGGCCTTAAGCCCGTCCTTGGTTTGGTTTATCTCAATATATCGGCGCGAAGTTGGTCGCAGGTGAATTTTGTCGTTCCCGCGTGTTTTGACATATTCAAACTGGTGCGTAATTCCGGCGTCCGCCAGTAAGGCTCGCACATCGGCATCAAGTGTTTTAGATTTGAAATCTAATGTGGCAGACACAGGCAGGTTGATCACTTGCGCCGTTGTCTGCCCCTTATTGCCAATCAAATACAGGCCACCCGATAGGGCGAGGAGAAGAAATGCGGGTGTCATAAACCCGGCA
>JALSHM010000449.1 GCA_026982235.1 Robiginitomaculum sp.
AATAAACAGCCGGAAATCCCCCCGCCACCAAAACCAAAGGTGGAAGACCACGCGGAAAACCAGAGCAAAACCCACGGCGGAACCACAAAGCAAAAACCACCCTAAGCCAACACCAAAAGCCCCAGCCCACAAAAACCTGAGAAGACAACACCTCCTCAAGACAATTCCCCATGCCCACAAATCCTATCCGTACCCAATGACCGACCTGCACTATAGATCCAGCTTTATGATTAAATTAGCCACTCTAACAGTTCTGCAATATATAAATTTTCTGAGATCAGGGGTCAAAGGGGGATGTGGGCTTGGAAAGGACGCCAAGATAAGAAGGAGGAAATATTTGGTTTATCATCTCTAGCAAACGTGACCTAGCCTCAGGCATATTGCGGTTTTGGCTGTAAAACACACGACTTGTTAGGAACGCCCCGGTTAATGATAGGCCTGTGGTAAGTCCTGGTGGCACAATATCAATACCTATAAGGGCTAACAGGCGACGCCAAGGCCGATAAAGCTATATCTAGAGTATCATTGACAATCGCATAACTGATGGCAGTCCCTAGGGGAATCGAACCCCTCTTTCCAGGTTGAAAACCTGGCGTCCTAACCGATAGACGAAGGGACCGCATATCAGCGAACCGCTCATATATAGTCGCTCTGGTTATGGTGCAAGCCAAAATCACAAGAAAAATGCAGATTTTTGTCCTAAACTAATCGGCAATAGCTAAATCGCTAATCTGAACGTCAATTTTTGTCCGCCCGTTCCAAGTGTTTTCTTTTAGGCGGGCGGCTATATGAACATGGGGGGGATTTGGGTCTAACAAAATATCAGCCAGCCCTGTTTCTTCGGCGCGAAAAACAATGCCCGCAAGGCGTATTCCGGAACTATCTTCAAAGGCGCAGCGCACATGCCCCCCGTTCACCCTTTGGGCAAAGGTGATGCGCATATCTGCGAACGCAAATAGCGGCTCTGGCATTTTTGCGCCATAAGGGCCGACACGGTCTATGTCTTTGATAAGCGCGACACCGACCGCAGACGGGCTCAGCAGGGCATCTATTTTTAGAGCAGAGTTTTTGCGTGCCTCTATGACGTCTGCGCGTAAATAGTCTTCTATAAAACTTTGAAATTCTGCGATTTTTTCTTCAGCCACAGTCAAGCCAGCCGCCATAGCATGGCCGCCGCCAGCTTGTAATATACCCGCTTCACGCGCCGCGATAATTGCCCTACCCAAATCAACCCCATACATAGATCGCCCCGAGCCTTTGCCAACACCGTCCGCATCCACCCCGATAACAATCGCCGGACAGTTAAAACGGTCTTTGAGCCGCCCGGCAACAATGCCAATAACCCCTGCATGCCAGCCTTGCATAGCAATACAAATGACCTGTGGGCCATTTGGTGAATGTATGCCGGGCATTTGCGCGACTTGCTCTAGGGCTTCATTTAATATCCGGTCTTGCAAAGCGCGGCGCTCTTTATTGATGCGGTCTAGTTCTGCGGCAAAGCCCGCGATTTCGTCGGCATCATCACTACAGAGCAGACGCGCCCCCATATCGGCCTGACCAATACGCCCACCTGCATTGATTCGCGGCCCCAAGATAAAACCGCAATGATAAGGGGTGAAGGGTGCGCACACACCAGCAATGTCCGCCAAAGCTGCCAAGCCCGGATTGGGCGCGTGAGAGAGGACTTTTAAACCTTGCGCCACGAATGCCCGGTTCAGCCCCGTAAGCGGCACCACATCACAAATTGTCCCAAGGGCGGTCAGGTCGAGAAAACTGAGCAAATCCGGTGTGCCGTCAAGCCTTCGCTTTTTGGCTTCGCGGTTCAGGGCAACCAAGAGCATAAAGCTAACCCCCGCCGCCGCCAAATGTCCAAGACCTGATATATCATCTGGGCGGTTTGGGTTGACCAAAGCATAGCACGGCGGCAAGTTGGCATCCATCATATGGTGGTCAATAACAATGATGGGCAGATCAATATCCACCGCAGCCTTTAGGGCATTGTCAGCGCTTGCCCCACAATCAACGGTGACAACCAAATCCGCGCCAGCTTTTTTAAGTTGCTGGAATGCTTCAACGCTTGGGCCATAGCCTTCTTTGATACGGTCGGGCACATACAGGCCGAATTTCGCCCCAAGCGCCCGCCCCCAGCGGATAAGCTGCGCCGCCGACGTGCCGCCGTCCACGTCATAATCTGCAAATATGGTAATGGCTTCCCCGGCCTCTACCGCATCCACAATGCGCGCCGCCGCCTTGTCCATATCCTTTAACAAGGACGGGTCTGGTAAGAATGTGCGCAGGGTCGGGTTTAGGAAATCCTGCGCATCCGCAGGCGCAACCCCGCGTCCCGCTAAGATTTGCGCCGTGGTTTGGCTTAAGCCTTGCTGGGTAAGTGCGGTGGTTTTTGTTTCATCATCACAGCGCATCACCCATTTCTGGCCGCGTAGCGAAGTATTGATATTTAACAGAGCATCAGACACATTTATTGTGGATCGTCTTTTTTATAAGCATCCGCTTCGGCGCGCAAGCGCTGCATTTCGCGTGCTATTTCTGCGTCTGATTTTGGATCGACCAAATCCGGGTCAGGGAAATCGTCTTTCTTGGCTAAAATGTCTTTGGCAGCCTTATCCCATTGTTCCGCGCTGCGCAGGCCTTTGGGCTTTTGCGGTGCATCTGCGACTTTGGGATAATCGGGAATGTTTTCCGCTTCCGATTTAAATTCAGGGAATTTGATAAAGTCCATATCCGGCATTTTTATGCTGGCGCAAGACGTGAGTAATGCGGTGAGCGCAATAACACAGATAATTTTATGAGCTTTAACAACCATGATTCCGTCCATTCCTTTGTCCCAATATGTGCCAGAATGCGCCCAAGGTCACGCAGTTTTTTCATTAAGCTTGCTTAAGGAAAGATCGGCATCAAATTCAGACCCATAGTTTCGTCCCAGCCCATCATGGCATTGAGGTTTTGCACGGCTTGGCCTGAGGATCCTTTGGTCAGATTGTCTATGACCGAAATGATGACGGCGCGGCGCGGATTGCGGTCTGGGAAAATCCCGATGCGGCATTGATTAGACGCACGAATATGACGGGTGTGCGGTACGGTGCCCTCTGGTTCAACATGCACAAAAGCTTCGTCTTGATAGCGGGTTTCATAGGCGCTGCGCAGGTCTTGTACGCTTACACCTGGGTTTAACGCCACATTCACCGTCGCAATCATACCCCTATTCATGGGAATAAGGTGGGGGGTGAAACTGACCGTGATGTTTTTACCTGTCGCCGCGCTGAGTTTCTCGTCTATCTCTGGCCCGTGGCGGTGATTGCCGACGGCGTAAGCATGGGCGCCCTCTGCGGTCTCGGGATATATGAGCGCCGTGCTTTCTTTGCGCCCTGCCCCGCTCACCCCGGATTTGGCATCTATGATGATATTGTCCGTATCAAACAGTGCCAAACCCGGCAATATGGCCAATAAGCTGGCCGTCGGGTAACAGCCCGGACAAGCCACCAAAGACGCGGATTTCAAATCTGCCCGTGCATATTCCGTCAGCCCGTAAACGGCGCCAGCCAGTAAGTCCGGTGAAGTATGGGCGCGGCCATAGGTTTGTGCGTAAACCTCGGTATTTTTTAGGCGAAAGTCCGCCGATAAATCTATGATTTTATTGTCTTTATGGGCTATTTCAGCAATCGTTTCTTCACTCGCCCCGTGGGGTAAACAGGCAAAGACTATGTCAATTTCGTCCCATTTCACATCTTGCCAGTTTTGCAAATTTGGCAGGCCTTGATGGCCTAGATGCGGATAAACTTCACCATAAGCTTTACCGGCATGGCGGTGTGCGCTCAGCGCCACCAAGTCCAAATGAGGGTGCCCAACTATCAGGCGCACGGCTTCTGCGCCCGTATAGCCAGAAGCCCCTAAAACGGCTGTTTTCAATTTATCCATAATCCTCTCCCTTTGCCAATAAAAAAGGACGCTTCCCCCCAATCTCGGGAAAAGCGTCCTTCCAATACAATATGAATGTATTTTTTCGCTTAACGTTTCGAGAACTGGAAGCTCTTACGGGCTTTTTTACGGCCATATTTCTTACGTTCAACAACACGACTGTCGCGTGTCATAAAGCCGCCTGCTTTCAGAGCCGCCCGTAGGGATGGCTCATAATAAGTTAGCGCCTTGGAAATACCGTGGCGTACCGCACCGGCTTGGCCGGACAGACCACCGCCTTTAACCGTGGCCATGACATCATAGCTGTCGACCCGATCAGTAGCCTCGAAAGGTTGGCGAATGATTAGGCGCAGAACCGGACGCGCAAAATACACGGCTTGGTCACGACCATTAACGGTGATTTTGCCATTACCTGGCTTAATCCAAACACGCGCGATAGAGCTTTTGCGCTTACCCGTCGCATAGGAACGGCCAAGATCGTCAATTTTTGGCTCAGGAAGGACAACCTCCACGGCTACGCCGCCGTCTTCTGTCGAGGTTGCAGTCGCAACACCGTCCATGACATTTTTCAAGTCTTCTAAGGTTTGTTTCTCTGTAGTCATGATCTTAAGCCCTTACATTCTTGGAATTCATTGCCGCAAAATCAATTTTGGTCGGCTTTTGCGCTTCGTGGGGATGCTCCGCACCCGCATAAATATGCAGATTAGAAAGCTGCTTGCGTGCCAATGGGCTTTCCTTTGGCAGCATGCGCTGAACCGCTTTGCGCAAAACACGTTCGGGGAAACGACCACCGAGGATTTTACCTGCCGTTGTCTCTTTCAACCCACCTGGATGACCCGTATGGCGATAATACATTTTATCGCTCATTTTCTTGCCCGTAAATGCCACTTTTTCCGCATTGATAACAATAACATGATCGCCGCAATCAATGTGGGGGGAGTAATCAGGACGGTGCTTGCCGCGCAAATGCAGGGCAATAAAAGAAGCAAGACGGCCTGTGACGATGTTTTCGGCGTCGAGCAATATCCACTGCTTTTCCACCTCAGCTGTCTTGAGAAATTTAGTCGTTTTCATGGTTTTCTCTCGGTTAAATAAGCGCCTATAAGGCACATGCTTTGAAATATTGCGCCCTCATATGGGTGCAAGCGGGCGCCGTCAACAAGTTTCTACATTTTTTGTTATTTCTCCTGTAAAACCAATGCTTTAGATTTGTGGTATTTTTTTACCCTATTGTATTGATAGCCCTAAAACCTGTGCTTATCTGAGAATTTTTGTCTAGAAAGCCTAATTTAGCTAGCAATCAACACACATCTTAATTACATCTATGATATGAAAAATTTTGCTCTCCTCCTAACTGCATCCATATTGACTTTCGGCCTACCCGCTTGTTCTGACAAAACCAGCGAAACAGCAGCCATGACTGAAACCAAAGACCTCCCTACAATAGACATGGTTGCCACCCATGCGATTGAAGTGGATATGCCTGTGGCGCAACTTACTTTTGTGCCCAATAGTGTCGCGCCGTGGCTTGGCCGGATTATTTTGCTGGACGACAATGGGAAACTCTATTCCACCGACATAGAAGGCCGCGACCCCAAACCAGTGGGAAATGGTAAATATATAGATATTTTCGGCCTCGCCCGCGAAGCTGCGCCGGGGGTGTTTTTGGCAATAAACACGGACAACAAAATCGAGGCTTTCATAGAAACCAGCGATGAAGGTGATTTCTCTCCCATGGGTTTTTCTGGAGAAACAATCAAAGCTCGTGCATTTTGTACGCAAAAACAACCAGCCGAAAACCAAATTAGCCTTCTTACAAGTTACGGCGAATATATGACGCTGGATCTGAACATAACAGACAGTCACCTAAGTCAAGAAATATTATCGGCTCGATCTAACTCGCGAAAACCAAGTGTTTGCAAATTTGGTTTTCCAGCTATTGTTCTCGGATCAAAAGATTATGCCATCCAAAAAAGCGACTTATCCGGTTTATTTATCTCATATTCCCCCCCTATGAAACCAAACCAAAAGCTACCTGTTCTCGAATCATACCGCGCCAACATCAATGATGGTCTCAGCGTGCGTGGTCTTGAGCATGTTAAATTTATCGCAACCACCCAAGCTAATTACGGCGGTGGCGCCTATGCTGATGGGGTTTTGGCTTTGGTCGACAAGGACGAAAACCGGATTGTTTTTATCAGCTTGTCATATGTCAAAAGGAAACTGCCAGAGGTGGCTAACCCGCCTGAAACCTCGCCTCAATGACAAAACTATAGCCTAATAAGCTCTAATCCGCGCACTTCTAACTGTCCAAGCCGCCAGTAAAAACACTACTATGGCACCCGCCTGATGCGTTAAAGCCAAGTGGAGAGGCACAACAGTTAGCAATGTAGCTATGCCGAGAATGATTTGCGCCAGAATAGCCAGCAGCAACCAACCTGCGGCCTTGCGCACGGTATTTTCCTTGTAACTAACTGCTTTACGCCACACAAATATAGCTAGCAAGAACACGGCGTAGCCAAGCATTCTGTGATTAAACTGGATGCTGGCGACATTTTCAAACATGTTTATCCACGCAGGGCTTTGTACTAAATAGCCACCTGGCACTAGTCCACCGTCCATTAAAGGCCAAGTATTATAGGTCAGTCCAGCATGGGTGCCCGCCACCAACGCACCTGTTAAAATTTGCAAAAATACCAATAAAAACAGTGTGGTAGTAATCTTTGATAATTTAGAGCTATATTTTTTTTCTGGCCAATTTTGTCGATTGCCCTGCCATGTCCAATACAGCAATGCCAATATCATAAAGGCCATGCCCAAATGCACGGCAAGCCTATACTGGCTTACATCTACGCGCCCGTGGACCAAACCGCTAGATACCATCCACCAACCAATACCACCCTGCACACCTATTAAAAGCAGGATAGCTATAAAGCGCAGACGCTTACCGCTCGGTATTTTTTTGCGCCACAAGAACAAAACCAAGGGCACAAAATACACTAAACCAATGAGCCGCCCAAGCTGTCTATGACTCCATTCCATGAAATAAATAAATTCAAACCCGGCCAAATCCATATCGGGGTGTTCCGCCGCAAATTCGGGTATCTGTTTATATTTGTTAAATTCAGCAATCCAAGCCGCCTCGGATAGCGGCGGCAATGCTCCTGTAATTGGCTTCCATTCTGTTATAGATAGACCAGAATTAGTTAGCCGTGTCGCCCCACCGACCAAGATTATGGCCATCACCATAATAATCATGACGAATAGCCAAATGCTAACGGCTCGGCTAGTATGTGAGAGCGAGTAAGACAATACAAATCCCTAGTATTAGGCTATATTATAGATAATCATGATCCTGTTGTCATTGAAAAATTACCACACCAAACCAAGCATTTTGAATTAGCGCCCAAGCCGGCTAAATGGTCTATAATCTCTGCCGCTCTTTTGTGGGGCAGTGGGAACAGTGCGCCTCTTGGGGCGGCTTTCACTATCTATGCGCCCGCCTGCGAATTCCACCAGTGCAGCAATGCGTTTTTCTATTGGTGGGTGGGTGGCGAACATACCAGATATCCCCACGCGCGGATTTTCAAAGGCCATTTCGCGGACTTCGGCGGGGGCATCAAGTTTAGCATGACCAGAAATTTTTTGCAAAGCCCGTATCATCGCGTCCGGGTTTTTGGTGAGTTCCACCGCACCAGCATCGGCTAGATATTCCCGCTTGCGCGATAGGGCAAAGCGAATGAGCATGGCCAAACCGTATGCGATTATTATAATCACAATAGCAATCACCACCAACACGGCGGCATTATCACCACCACTACGGCGCGAACGGGTGGAACGAGAAATATTGGTACGGAACATGCCGCGCACCACGCCTTCACCGAAAAACGAAATAATTCCAACAAAGATAACCGCGATAATGAGTAGGCGCACATCTTTGTTTTCTATATGAGAAAGTTCGTGAGCAATAACGGCCTCCAACTCCTCATCGTCCAAATTATTCATCAACCCGCGCGTTAGCGTAATCGTATAGTTTTTAGTGCGGATACCGCTGGCAAAGGCGTTCATCACATCTGTTTCGATAATTTTCAGGCGCGGCATGGTAATCCCGCGCGAAATACAGAGGTTCTCCAAAAGTTTATAAGGGCGCGGCTCGTCACTCGGGCGAATGGACTTGGACTTGGTCGCCATATCAATAAGGGCTTGATGCCCCATGAAGGCAATGCCAAACCAAGCCCCTACTCCCGCCAAAGTATAAGGAATAGCGGTCGGTAAGCTATTCGCCGCGAAGTTCAATCCTGCTTGAGCAGAGCGACCTTCCACAAAACCCGCCCATAGCAAAAGCCCCGCATAAACCATTGCCAGTACAAGAAT
>JALSHM010000450.1 GCA_026982235.1 Robiginitomaculum sp.
AATTTTTCTGCCAAAACCTGCGCACCCATTTTTTCGTTCATGGCTATGTCCAAAGGCGGTCGGGTAGCAGTTTTCGGGATGATATAAACCCCGACGCTGGAGCCCTCACAATTTGGCTTGATAACATAGGGGCGCGGCAAAACATGTTTTTGCGCCGCTAATTGGCGGTCAACCAATTTGCCGGACGGCACCCGAATACCCGCAGCTTTGAGCACAATTTTAGCCCGGTGTTTATCCATGGCCAGCGCCGACGATAATACACCACTATGGGTATAGGGCTTGCCAAATAGATCTAACACGCCCTGCACTCGTCCATCCTCACCCCATACGCCGTGCAAGCAGTTAAAAATAATATCGGGGTTGGCGCGGGTAAGCTGTACCCATAAATCTTTGCCCGCATCAATCTTTACAACATTAAAGCCTTCAGCGTCTAGAGCCGTAGCAACAGCCTCACCTGACATGATAGAAACTTCACGCTCAGCGGACAAACCGCCCATTAAAATGGCAATTTTCTCACTCATACCTAGGCTCAGATTCTGTTCCATTACCAATTCGGCGGATTTCCCAACTTAAATCAACACCTTCACTATCCATGACTTTCTTGCGAATAGTCTCTCCCAATAATTCCAAATCAGCTGCGCTCGCATTTTGATGATTTATCATAAAATTACAATGTTTCTCCGACATTAGCGCCCCACCTATTTTAAGTCCGCGCCCGCCAGCATCATGAATAAGCTTCCAAGCACTACGCCCACCTGACAATTTCGGGTCAGGGTTTTTAAAGGTCGAACCGCCCGTTTTTTCCCTAATGGGCTGGGAAAGCTCCCGCTCTTTTTTAATGTTAGCCATTTCCGTGAAAATAAGCGCAGGGCTACGCTCATAGCCTTTGAATGTCGCCTCGATAAATATTAAATCCATCGGCGCATTACTATTGCGGTAGCTATATTCCATCTCCTTGACCGACATAATTTGCTGGCGCCCACGCCTATCCAGCGCGATAACTTTATACAAAACATCTTTGGTTTCACGACCATAACATCCTGCATTCATACGGAGCGCCCCACCGATAGTTCCCGGGATACCCGAGTAAAACTCCAACCCGCCAATACTATATGCCCCGGCGACTTTTGATAATTTCGCATCAAGACATGCCGCGCCAGCACCGATATAAAAATTGTCATAGTGTTTTATTTCGGCAAATGCTGGGCCAAGGCGAATAGTTACGCCTGGTACTCCGCCGTCGCGAACCAATGTATTGGACGCAACACCCAAGACCTGCACCGGAATATCCAGCGGTGTCCCCGCGAGGAATAAAGCCAAATCAGCAGTGTCTTCCGGCATGAATAAGACCTGCGCCGCACCGCCAACCCGAAACCAAGTATAGGGTGCTAAAACCACATTTTCACGCAATTTGCCGCGAACTTTGGGCAATCTGTGAAGTATGGACGGGAAGGCCACGCTACACGTCCCCTAGCTTTTCAGCTAGCTCTGCCGCCCAAAATGTAATATCACCCGCACCAAGACAAACCACATAATCCCCCGCTTCCAAATTAGGTTTCAAGCTTTGCGCTAATGTCTCGCGCAAGACACTAATGGCATTGCGATGACCGTGCCGCCCTAAGCCCTCTACAAGGGCTTTCCCACTCACACCATCAATAGATGTTTCCCCTGCGGCGTATACATCGGTTACATAGACTGCGTCTGCATCATTAAAACATGTGCAAAATTCTTCGAACAAATCTTGGAGGCGGGTATATCTATGGGGTTGAACAACCGCATGGATTTTGCCGGCACACACCTGCCTGGCAGCCTTTAATACTGCCGCTATTTCCACCGGATGATGGCCATAATCATCAATGATAGTAACACCGTCCCATTCACCCACATGGGTGAAGCGACGTTTGACACCGCCAAACCCTTTTAACCCAGCGCGAACTTGCGCCTCACTCAGTCCTAACTCATAAGCAACGGTAATCGCCGCGAGCGCATTTTGGGCATTGTGGTCGCCAGCCATAGGCAGTGTAAGCCCGTCCCAACGGATTTCATCATCATCACCCCTTGAACGAAATACGGTATCAAATACCGCCCCGCCGTTTTCGTAGTGTAAGTTTTCTATGCGCACATCAGCTTGCGGGCTAAAGCCATAAGTCACGACTCTGCGATCAGTGACCCTGCTGACCAAAGCTTGTACTTCGGGGTGGTCGATGCACAGGACAGCAAACCCGTAAAACGGCAGATTTTCTACAAATTTATCAAATGCGGCTCGTAAATTATCGAAATCGCCATAATGCTCCATATGCTCTGGATCGATATTTGTGACGATGGCCACGGTGGGGAATAGCTTTAAAAACGAACCATCACTCTCGTCTGCCTCTACCACCATCCATTTACCAGCACCCAATTTAGCATTGGCGCCATAGGCATTGATGATGCCGCCGTTGATCACGGTCGGATCTAGCTCTCCCCCATCAAGAAGCGCCGCCACCATAGATGTGGTTGTGGTCTTGCCGTGCGTGCCACCCACGGCAACCGCCCATTTTAGGCGCATTAGTTCTGCCAACATCTCAGCGCGGCGCACCACCGGAATGGCGCGGGCACGAGCCTCAACCATTTCCACATTGTCTTGAGGAATGGCTGTAGATACCACGATGGCGCCAGCACCGTGAACCTGCTCAGCGTGTTGGCCAATATAGATAGTCGCGCCTAAACGTTTAAGCCGTTTGACAATATCGTTTTCGCGAATATCGGAACCTTGTACCTTATAACCAAGATTGATCATAACTTCGGCTATACCACTCATACCAATGCCGCCTATGCCGACAAAATGTATGGGGCCAATTTCGAAAGGCATTTGCTCGAAAGGCATTTGTATTTGCATATTTGATGTTCCGTTAGAGGTTTGCTGTTGCAATGACACATTCTGCCAAATCAGCTGTGGCCTCGGGTTTGGCTGCACTAAGGGCTGCCTTGGAAGCGGTTTTAAGCCAGGACGAATCATTTAAAGTCTCCACAAGGATAGATTTAACTATCTCTGGCGTAAACTCCGATTCAGGCAAAATATGGGCAGCATCTCGTTTTTTTAATGATAATGCATTTATGCGTTGGTGGTCGTCCATGGCAATGGCCAGCGGCACCAATAAAGACGGCAAGCCCATTGCAGCTATTTCCGAAACACTGGACGCCCCTGCCCGCGCAATCACGAAATGGGCTTTAGCGAGATGGGTTTCTATATCGCTAAAAAACGGCGCGCACACGGCCTTCACGCCAGCCTTTGCATATATGTCTCGCGCAAATTCTAAACTCTCTTGGCGGGTTTGCTGGACAATAGATAATCGAGCCCGTAAATCTTCGGGCAAGCTTGCCACCGCTTGCGGAACGGTTTCGCTGAGCAAACGCGCGCCGAGGGAACCGCCAACGATGAGCAAATTTATAGTCTCTTGTGGTGCATAATACTTTCTCTGGCTGGCTAGGGCTACCGCCGAACGCAATGGATTACCCAGTGCTTGCCAATTGGCTCCACTAGGTAGTTTTTCCAATACTTCAAAACCCGACACAACCATATCCGCCTTGGCCGCAAACACCCGGTTGACACGGCCCAAGACCGCATTTTGCTCATGCAAAATTGTTGGAACACCTAAGGCTTGCGCCGCTTTTATGGCTGGGAAAGCCGGATAACCACCAAAGCCAACCACAATATTTGGTTGCCAGTCTTTGATGAATGCTTTGGCAGTTTTAACGCCGCGCATGAGTTTTAGAGCGCCACCTAGGGCACGGATAGGATGTCGCGGTGAAATACTCGCCGCTTCAACTTCGATAATTTTCTGCGCCGGAATATTGCCTGCATGTTTATGACCGCGCACATCGGTCATCAAGACAATTTCCCAACCTAGATTTTTAAGGTATTCGGCCAAAGCCTGCGCTGGGAACATATGTCCGCCAGTCCCGCCCGCAGCCAATAAAATTCGCTTTGTCATATCACGCCAAACCCATATGCACCGGGACGCTTGCGTGAAAACGCGAGAATCAATCCGGCAGAAAAGCACAAAGCCAACATGGACGAGCCACCGTAAGAAATAAACGGTAAAGTCATGCCCTTGGGGGGTGCTATATTCAGGTTCACAGCTAAGTTAATCATTGTTTGCAAACCTATCATAGTGGCTAGCCCGGCCACGACCAATTGAGAGAAATAATCATTGAGATGCAAGGCATTTCTGAAACTCCGTGCAACAAATGCAGTAATGAGCAAAATTAACCCTGCCGACAGCAAAAAGCCAAATTCCTCTACCGCAACAGCAAAAATAAAATCTGTGTGGGCATCCGGCAATTGGTTTTTCACCTGCCCCTCTCCCGGCCCGCGTCCGAACAATCCGCCGTTAGCGATGGCTTCTAGAGCCTTATCCGTCTGATAAGTATCGGAGCCTTCGGGGTTTAGAAACCTGCTAATCCTGTCATTAACATGAGGCAAAAATTTATAGGCCGCCAAGCCGCCGACTATAGACAATCCAGCTAAAATACTCATCCAGCGAATGGATAGTCCAGCAAAGAAAAACACTGCCCCAAAACACAAAGTCAGCAAGAAAGACTGGCCGAAATCTGGCTGTCCTATCAACAGAAATATCAATATCGCATAAACCATAAATAAAATAGCGACACCCGGAAATTCAGGGCTACGCTTGCGCACAGAAAACATCCATGCAGCAAAGACAATAAACCCCGGCTTGGCAAATTCCGAAGGCTGTAAGGAAAGCGGCCCTATCTTTATCCACCGGATTGACCCTTTAACTTTGTGGCCAAGTTCCGGCAATAACACCATTACAGCGATAGCACCCAAAAGCGCTAAAACCCCAATCCGCCGTGCATTATTTAACGGCAACATGGACACAAATATTGCGCCCCCCAACCCCATAAGGACAAATAATGTCTGGCGCTTCAAAAAGAAAAACGGATTATCATAACCAAGCCTATGTGCCGCCGCCGGGCTAGCCGCCATGGATAATATCAGCCCAAATATCAACAAAGCAACAAAAAGTCCGAGCGTCACCCGATCGATACTACGCCACCATTCCAGCAAAACAAAACGGTTAGTGCGCGAACGTGTAATCATGCTACGCCCGCGTTTAGGCCTGCATTCGCTTTCTCGCGCTCGAACATGTCGATAATTTCCTGTACCTGTGTCCGAAATGCATCGCCGCGTACTTCAAAGTTTCTGAACTGGTCAAAGCTGGCGCAAGCTGGCGAAAGCAATATTACAGGATTAGGCGCACGGGACGCCAGTGCATCTTTGGTGGCGCACATAATCGCTATATGTAACTCTTTGCAGATTTTAGCCGAGATTTTATTGTCTTTCAAAGTCGCCTCAAAATCTCTGGCAGCTTCACCAATCAAATATGCCCTGGTAATATTCTTAAAGTGCGGCTTAAGCTCTGCGATACCGCCGTCCTTCGCTTTACCGCCTGCAATCCAATAGATATTATCATAGGTTCCCAGCGCCTGCGCCGCCGCATCTACATTGGTGGCTTTGCTGTCATTGACATATTTGACGTGACCGACACTCCCGATATTTTCAAGACGATGCTCAAGACCTGGAAATGTTAAAATGGCTTGACCAATGGTTTCGGGCTTTAAGCCAATCGCCCGAACCGCCGCATAGGCCGCCGCTGCATTTTGCCAATTGTGCTGACCGTCCAAACCTACGGCATCGTTTAGATTCACAATCATTTGGCATTGCCCATCCATGAGGGAATAAAGCTTACCTTTGATTACACACACACCGCGCCCCAATGACCTTTTTCCAGATATAGGCAATACCCGCCGTCCATTAGACGCAAGCAAGCGCGAGCATGTACGCTTACCTTCGGATCCGTCAACACCAATAATTGCGGCATCTTGTTTTGTCTGGTTATCAAATACCCGCAATTTAGCTTTTTCATAGCCTTTCATATCCCCGTGCCTGTCCAGATGATCTGGTGTCAAATTGAGGAAAATCGCGGCATTGGCCTTAAGGCTAAAAGTGCGTTCCAGCTGATATGACGACAGTTCCAAAACATAATTGGCCGCATCATATATGCTTTCGAGATCCAAGACACCGCGCCCGATATTACCTCCAACTTGCGCGTCCCTGCCTGCTTCAGACAAAATATGCCCGATGAGGGATGTTGTGGTAGACTTGCCATTAGTGCCCGTAATTGCGATTATTTTAGGGCGGCGCTCTGGAGCGCGCGCCATAACTTCGCGAGCAAAAATTTCTATGTCGCAAATAATCGGTACACCTGCGGATTTTGCCTTCTCGGCGCTCCAATGTGCTTGAGGCAATTCATGGGGAACACCCGGAGATAAGACCAATTCGTCTATAGTTTCCCAATCGGTTTGTTTAAGATCAACAATGCGTACGCCGTCTTCTTCTGCAACCTTGCGACTGGTTTCATTGTCGTCCCAAGCCAGAACTTTCGCACCACCTTTTTGCAAGGATAACGCAGCCGTAATCCCGCTTCGGCCTAGACCGAATACGGCAATAGTTTTGCCTTTGAATGTCCCTGCTTCTATCATGTTTATAACTCCCCCTACAGAGTTCTTCTATCTAAGTTTCAAAGTGGAAAGTCCAATCATAGCCAAAATAACGGCTATGATCCAAAAGCGAATAACAATGGTTGGTTCTGCCCAACCTTTTTTCTCATAGTGATGATGGATGGGCGCCATACGAAACACGCGCTTTCCCGTCAACTTAAACGACGCTACTTGCACGATGACCGACACGGCTTCGAGGACAAATAGCCCCCCAATTATCGCAAGCACAATTTCGTGCTTGGTCACAACTGCTGCACTGCCAAGCGCACCTCCGAGTGCGAGCGAACCTGTATCGCCCATAAAAACCATAGCCGGCGGCGCATTGTACCAAAGAAAACCAAGCCCGGCACCGATGATCGAACCAAGTACAATAACAATCTCCCCACTGCCTGGCACATATGGCACACCCAAATATGGCGCATAAATCGCGTGTCCAACAAGATAAGCTATTGCAGCAAAGCTAGCGGCAGCAATCATTACGGGCACAATGGCAAGTCCGTCCAAACCATCGGTTAGATTAACCGCATTAGATGCCCCCACAATCACGATACAGCCAAATGGAATGAAGAATATACCGAGGTTAAATAGGGTTGATTTCAAGAAAGGCACAGCTAATCCAGTAGAGAAATGTGGAGGTTCTGTAGGCGCTACACGGGTCACAACATAAACGGCCACCGCTGCGATTGCGAACTCAAGAACCAGCTTAATCTTCCCGCTAAACCCCTTAGTGTTTTGCCGCGACACTTTCAGATAATCATCATAAAATCCAATGGCTCCATAGCCAAGGGTAACCAGCAACACGACCCATAAATACGGGTTGTTTAAATTACCCCAAAGCAAAGTTGAAATGACGATAGACACCAATATCAGCAAGCCACCCATGGTTGGTGTACCCGCTTTTGCGACGATATGACTTTCAGGGCCATCATCGCGAATAGGCTGGCCTTTACCTTGTTTCATCCGCAACACTCTAATCAGTTTTGGCCCAAATATGAATGCGATAAGCATAGATGTCATAATCGCCCCGCCAGTGCGAAAGGTGATATAATTAAACAAATTAAACACTTGAAAATCGTCAGAAAATTGTGTCAGCCATTCATAAAGCATGGGCGTATTCCTTTGTAATTTGATGTAATTTAAGTGCTGCGACCAACTTGCCCATACCAGAAGCATTTGATCCTTTGACCATAACCCAGTCGCCGTCTTGAACCTGATTTAATAAACCTGCAAGACATTTTTCATAGTCGGAAAACCAACCTGCATTTACAGATTCCGGTAATACGTCATGCAGGCTTTTCATGCGAGACCCACAAGTCAAAACGAGATCAACATTCGCATCTTGTAGGCGGCCAAATATATCCTCATGTAATGCGTTCTCATCATCCCCAAGCTCTAACATATCCCCTAGCACGGCAATTTTTCGACTTGTTTTCAACCCCAGAACCGCAATAGCTGCCGCCATACTTTCCGGGTTTGCGTTATAACTTTCATCTACTAAAGTAACGCTTTTCCCCCTTAAGGACAACTCATAAACCGCGCCACGCCCTTGTATTTTAGGCATAACTTTCAGAGCATTAACGGCTATTTTTAAATCAATCCCCGCAGTGTGCGCAATGAGCAAAGCACATGCTGCATTCTCAACCCAATGCTCTCCTGCGATCGGCAGTTCCACATTATAGGTCTGCCCCGCAATATTTATGCTAGATATACTTCCTTGAGGGTT
>JALSHM010000451.1 GCA_026982235.1 Robiginitomaculum sp.
TTTGGGGCGAATGCAAAATTACTGGGCGCAGCATGTTCAGAACCCAAGGCCGCAACACGCCAAGTTTCAAGCTCGACGAGGGATAGCAGTGTATTGCCGTCCCGGTCAGCTCGCTCAAATGCTTGCACTATCCCGTTCGCCACTTCGACTTTATCAATAATATAATCACCGTTTTCATCAAAACCCGCAAACAAAAGCGCGCCCGGGCGTGGTATTTGTATAAATGTACCAGAGCGCCCAATGCGTTCTTTGTGCTGAATAGTTTCTATAATTTGAGCTTGAGGATCAGGTATATCTGGGCTCGGGGTTTGGGAGATTACTTGGGCAGAGGCAGACATCGCCAAAAACGTAGCAATTATAAGCCCCAAAACCGATGATCCAAAACGCATATAAACCTCACATTTTATTTTGCGCAAGATTGCCGACCTTTGCCCAAGAACGCAAATGAATTTAGCACAAGGTTTAAAACGGGCGCCTGCTCGCCATAGCAGCGCTAATTGTACCATCGTCAAGATAATCAAGCTCACCGCCAACCGGAACACCGTGGGCAAGGCGCGATATTTTTACATCCATTTCGACGAGATGATCCGTAATATAATGCGCCGTAGTTTGGCCATCGACTGTGGCATTCATAGCCAGAATAATTTCTGAAATTTCAGGCGCGCGCGCACGGGCAATTAAACCCGCAATATTTAAATCTTCTGGCCTGATTCCGTCTAGCGCCGATAAACACCCGCCAAGCACATGATAACGCCCCTTAAACGCCACCGCCCGTTCTAACGCCCAAAGATCACCCACTTCTTGCACAACGCAGATGACAGACGCATCGCGGGCAGGAGCCGTACAAATATGGCATGGATCAGAGACATCAATATTCCCGCAAGTCCCGCACGGTCTGATTTTCTCGCCGACCACAGCCAAAGCCTCTGCCAATGGGTTGAGCAAGACATCGCGTTTCTTGACCAATGCCAGCGCCGCCCGCCTAGCCGAGCGCGGGCCAAGCCCCGGCAATTTAGCCAATAGCCCAATTAAATTTTCAATGTCTGGCCCTGCGGGTGAAGCGGGCATGGCGGCTCCCAAATTGATTCGCATAAGCCTAGCCGCAATCACGTCACGGGGCTAGCAACACATTTACGTTAATATCCTTGCTGCACACAGTAATATAGCTAATATATACATAAAATGGGGAGGTAGATGGCTAAAAACACTTGGACACGAGTGGAACAGTTGTTTCATGCCGCTATGGACAAACCCAATAATCGCCGTAGCGCTTATCTGCGCGATACCTGCAAAGTAAGACTGAATACGAAGACTGCATGCGCCTTGTTAAAGCATCTGAAGCCGCGCAGTCTGGCTCAGGCAAGGACAAAGATGGTCAGCCAAAACGCGACCCTGATGCAGGTTGGCACGTCAAGAAAGACAGCAAAGGCAAGCTTAAATCCACCTATGGATATTCTGTCCATACGGGTGTGGATGAGGATGGGTTTATCCACCGCGCCCTGAGCGAAGCGAGAAAATACCTGTCTTATGATTTACTCGGTTCTTTGTGATATTAGGAACTGTTGCTTGGCCATAATAGTTCTCCTTGATGGCTGTTATTACTCATAACAACCCAGAACTAAACCGGGACAAGTCCATATGACTATACTTCGATAAATAGTGAATTATGCTGTGGTCTCCCAATAAATATTCATGCGATACCCCTCGGCTACAGAATACATGCCCTTGATTTTTTAAATTATATGTGCGACAAAATGGCACAGTTAAATAATTTTTAGGGGAAAGTGCGCAAATGACACGGTTCAATAAATTTTTACTTACACATTTATGCAAGGGTATAGTGGTCGGATGGAGTTTGCTTGCTATATTTTTAATTTCCAATTTGGGCGGTGTTGGTACGCTTATTTTTAAATCATCGAATACTGTGATGGCAGTCGGCCTGTTGGCTCTTGGATTTGCAATAACTTTCGGTAGTTGCGCAATGGGTCTAGGTGTGATGAAATATTTACCCGATTCCAAAGGGAAAAAAACTTAGGTTTCCCCAACTTTAATCAACAACGGGTAAAATTAGATTAGCCCCTTGGGCGCGACCTGAACTGACAGCTCGCGATACTTCGTGAAATGCTAAATCATCACTGCCGAGCATATGTTTTATGGTTTGCTCTGGCTTGATATCGGGATTTAACCAGTTTTGCCAGTGTTCAGGCGGCAGGCGCACGGGCATACGGTGGTGTAAATATTTGATATGGCCGATTGCTGGCGTGGTCAAGATAGTGAATGACAACAAGGTAATACCTTCGTCTACCCGCCATTGATCCCACAAACCCGCGAGAGCGGACAAGCCCGGCTCGATAGGGTGAATATAGTATGGGGTTTTGGGACTGGTGACGCCCTCCCATTCATACCAGCCGTTCATAGGTATGAGGGCGCGGCGGCGTTGCCACGGTGTGCGAAAACTGGGTTTATCAGCCGCCGTTTCCATACGGGCATTGAATAAAGGCCGCCCTTCGGGCATTTCCTTGCGCCAATGGGGATGCAGCCCCCAACGCATGGGGACTATTGTGCGCTTGCCCAATCCATTCAACGCCACTATGGGGGCCACAATAGCTGGCGCCATATTCCAATTGGGTTCCCAAGTCCACAGGCCTTCATGGGCAATTTCACCACCGAAATATTTGACAATATCCTCTAACCCTGCTGCCAATACATATCGTCCACACATATATAACTCTCTTTATGTTCGGTGCAAAAACCGCGTGACCTGAGCCCATGATACACGTAAACTATAACAATGAAACGTGTATTGCTCATATTGGCATTTTTGGTGACCACGCCAGCTTTTGGACAAATTGCGCCTGAAAATAAGCTGGAAACTCAATCTGCGGAACAGCCAAAATTTGATCCCAAAGTTACCGCCCAAAAGCTGGAAGAGCGGATTGACAAGAACATGGTGACTATGACAGGTCTTGTTGAGGCTATGGCAAACAATTTGGGGCAATTGCATTCTTTGCGCACTTTATGCTTCGGCGAGGAGGATCAGAAATGGCGGATGGTTGCGTCCAATATGATGCAAATTGAAGCACCTAAAGATGCTGCCTATCGCCGCCAACTTATCCGTGCTTTCAACGCTGGATACTATGCCCAAAAAAACCGCTATACATCCTGCACTGCAGAAGTGGCTCTAGACGTAGCTGCCCTATCAGAAAACGGCAGACATATAGCAACCATGTTGGGCGATCCTTATCGGGAAAGGTAACACCCAAGAGCGTCGGCAGAAGCAGGCTTAGCCTATTCGGGCAGTTATCTACCCGGTAAAACAAAGCCATGGATATTATTATCAAGAGACCACAGCATAACTCACTATTTATCGAAGTATAATCATATGGTTTGTGTCAGGCATACTGATTTTCTGGTTTGATGCGTTGTATACCCAGTTCACTGAATAATCATATGCTTTTCGCTCGTTATAACCCTGAAATTATCGGTTATAGTATCGCGGAATTTGGGCCACTTATCTGGCAGGGTTTTGTGGAAGAAAGCCAGAATTGCGGCGGCAAAGTCATTAAATTTGGCATAGTGTTTGTTATGGGTGACATGTTTGTGCATGATGCCCCAAAGCCGTTCAATCGGGTTTAAGTGCGGTGCATAGGCGGGCAGAAAGTGCAACTTTATTCGTCTGTTTTCATCTGCAAGCCAAGGCTTCAAGACCCTAGCATGGTGATAGCGGGCATTGTCGAGAAATACATGGACACACTGCTTATTAGGGTAAGCTATTTCGATTTTCTTGAGTAAACGCAATGTACTGTCTGCGCGGTCAAATGCACCTGCAATTCTGCTTCTTGCTCAAAGCTCAGATGCCCCTCGCGCTTTGAATAACCTGAAATCTCTAAGCTCGATATCCCATCGGCTTCATAGCTACGCCGCCACGCACGCACCGTTCCCGTATCTAAAAATAGCGCATCCGCAACCCGCACCGCTGGCCACCCCTTATCCAAAAGTAAAAGCCCGTTGGCGCGACGCACAACCAATCCGTCCTCTTTATGGCGGCGCAAAGTAGCTGCAAGTTCACGACGTTCGCTCGGTGACAATGAAAAAGATCGGCTCATACCCCTTTAGAATCAATCCAAACAAAAACCGCAAGCAAAAAATGCTTCATTCAGGATTCAGAGTATACATCCTTTTTCACCCCGCTCGGTACGATAAATGCAAATGTAGGCTGACTTCATTAAAATAGACCCGCTCGGTATTATTAATTGTAATTTAGTGCGCTTTATGTTAAAACACCCCGAAAGGGTTGATTTATGAACAAGATAACCAACACAAACGAAATTGGCGAAATGGTGAGAGCCGCGCGCAAAGCCCAAGGCTTAACGCAAGTACAGCTATCTGCGGCCTGCGGGGTGGGCGTTCGGTTTATCCGTGAATTGGAACACGGCAAGCCGTCCTGCCATATTGGTAAGGCTCTGCAAGTCATGGTGATGTTGGGGCTAGACGTGTTCATAGAGGGGCGTAGTGCGTCATGATTCGTGTTTTAGATGTTTACCTACACGATGTTCTAGCGGGGCAGCTAACGCAAGGTAAAGGCGGTGCGTTATCATTTGCCTATGAGGATTCGTATGTCGTGGACGGCAAGCCTGCCGTATCTATCTCCATGCCTCTACAAGAGCAAGATTATGACGGCGCAGAAGTTCGGGCGTTCTTCTCTGGCCTCTTACCTGACGATATTGTGCGGCACCGCTTGGCGAAGTATTTGGGTGTGTCCGAGAAAAACCCGTTCTCTCTGCTTGAAGTCATTGGCGGTGAATGCGCGGGTGCTTTGTCTCTTTATCCCGAAGGCGAGAAACCAAGCACGGCTAAAGACGAAGACATTGAGATTCTGGACGATAAGAGTCTCAAGGAAATCTTAGACCTACTTAGGCGGCGTCCGCTATTGGCCGGTGATGATGGTTTGCGACTATCGCTTGCTGGTGCACAGGACAAAATCGCCGTAGGCATGAAAGATGGGAAGATTACGCTTGTCAAAGGTCATACGCCGACCACCCATATTTTAAAGCCGCTTATCGAGGACATAAAAGACAGCGTTCATAATGAAGTGTTCTGTATGCGCCTAGCCGCCATGATGGGCATTGATGTGCCCAACGTTGAAATCAGATGGCTTGGCAATACGCCGTATTTCCTCATAGAGCGATATGACCGCATAAAAATGGATGCGGGTAAAGTTAGGCGTTTGCACCAAGAAGATTTTTGTCAAGCCATGGGCATTATGCCCGACATAAAATATGAGCGTGAGGGCGGGCCAAGTGTGGCCGATTGCCAAACCGTGTTGCGCGAAAACTCGGTGCGACCCGCTGCCGATAATTTACGATTTTTGGAGCGTGTTATATTTAACTATCTCATCGGTAATGCAGACGCACACGGTAAGAACTATTCTTTGCTCTACACAAATGCCAAGCCGCATCTTGCCCCTGCTTATGATCTTTTATGCACGAGGGTTTACCCCGAATTATCAATCCGTATGGCTATGAAAATTGGTAAAAAATACAAGCCAGACGATGTGTTTTTACGGCATTGGAACCGCTTGGTTCCCGATACAAAAGCAGCACATAAAAACCTTGAAAGTCAACTTGTAAAGATGGCTAATCACTGTGTCGACAAAGCCGAAAAACTGCACTCAAATTTTGAAGCCAAAGGCGTGAAATCCGAAATATTTGGCGACATAATTGCGGTGATAAAGAAGCGTGCAAATCATATAAAAGGCGATTTTTAAGATAGGTAGGCGTGGCTCCGCAAGCAGGACTCGAATAAAAATAATAAATACAGTTAAATCAAATAGATAGATGTTTTTGACAAGCGCAAAAGGGCACATCGCAGGGCACATAAAGGGGCACATGCGGGGACTGCGTATATTACGATGAGAATGGTAGTAGAAATTCGAGAAAAGCCTGTGGTATGATTCGGTTGATGCTAGCAACTGTTAGGCTAACCAAACTCTGTGCGTGGCAAATCTGGTAAGGCAAATTAAACGGCATGTATTTCCAGTTTTATGCCTTCCTGCTCTTGGAGTACATGAAATACTCCAAGAGCAGGTTTTTGGCCGAGGATTACTGCTCAGCTATGAGGATATTGCATTTCGGCTGGCCGGGGTTGACCTTGAGGTTATATCTATGATGCCAATCAAAATGGCACAGCCAACAGTACGGAAGATATGTTGTATGATTCTTGCGCCCGCGGGCCATGCTCTGGGCGGCGTTGGTTATAACCGCGCCATGATCGACGCCGACATGCACACTGATAGTGATATCATTATGCTGACGGGTTCGGGTAATCTCAATGTTGATGAATGCGCAGGGTTGGCGACGAATGACAACGGTGTGTTGGGAGAAATGGCGGCGTGAGTTTGGGTTTTGGTATGTGTTTGACAAATGTCACTTGCGTAGAGGTGGAATTGCTGTTACACGCTGTGGTTAAGAGTGACTTTTATCAACTATGTGCCTGGGGTGGCGGAAATATGAGAGGATGGGTCTGACAAAATTTAGGGTATATGGGGCGGTGAAGGGTTTGTGCATGGCTGCTGGTATAAATCTCTCCGCTTGTGCCAGTTTCGGGAAGTTGGCGGCTGTGGCCGAAGCTTCGTCTTGTACCAATCCGGTTATACTCAAACATGTCCCCAAAAGCGAGACTAAAGCCTCCCTGTCCGTGAATGATATCCCCGAGATAGAACGCATCGCCCGTGTGCGCGTGATGGGGTTTAAAACCGCAACACCTGTATCCGGTAGTGGCTGCTCCGAACCGGGCATCACAAAATATCAACTGGCGGGCACCGATGAAGCTCCAGCCAGCCACCTCTACGTCAAGCACATGACAAAAACCGCAATCAAACAAGACCCAAACATAAAATGCAAACCAACATTCACCCAAGTCTACCAACCGCCGCTAAAGCTGGGCGGTGCCGGGCGGGTGATCATGGTGCCTAGTGGGGAGAGGTGTGTAGGTGGCAACACTAGTGTTCAAAAAAGGGCAGGTCTACATAATAGTGGTGTTGTTAGTCCTACTATCAAGGAACAAGTCGCAAGGATAGAGGCTTTTAAGCGCGACCCAAATATCTATAAGGGCAGGCGGCAAACTTTAGCTAATGCTGATTTATCCGAGTCACAATTTCAGGCCATGAGTTTTGAAGTCAAAAATTCAACGTGTGAAAACCCCAGCATCTTTTACATCGAAGGCCAAAACCCCAATAGAAATGTAAGTATTGAGGAAAAAATTGACCGCCTTAGTGGAGCGACTGGGGACATGCCAAAGCTGATAGCGGACGTTCCATCTTGCCCGTCTCACCTGGAAATAGATGTGTTTCAACTGATCGATTCTCTGTCATCGCGAAAACAAACAGTTTATGTTCAGTTTGTCATTGATCCCGTTAAGGTGACGCCTACACATGTAAGCCACACAAAATTTAGTAAGCTATATAAAAAAGCAGAAGGGTACAAAATAGTTAAGTCTCTCTATCGACGTGCTGTAGGGGGGAATGCATTAGCAGCAGAAGGGCTGTTAAACATAATAGATAGAGCGCACAGTCCGCCAATGCTGTATAGTGGTAAATGTAGGGGAATTCTTTGGAGAAAACCTTGGGAAGATGACAACCTAAGACATGCGGATGAATATGCTAGGCAGTCTGGGTTTGAAAATTTTGACATAGCCAACGCCCGGTTCATACGTGCATTGTTAGCCAATTCTTTGCCAAGAGGTGAGGGAAATCCGCGTGTTGAACGCAAGTTTAAACAATTGATGATGCGCGGTCATGATATGACGGGTCTTTGGGGCCGTTTGCCGAAAACCTCAGAACTCTGTAAAGTGGCAGGCAATTACGCAAAATGTCATCAAGAAAACGGTGTGGATATTCTAGAGTTGTCCGCATTCAGTGACTTGTTTCATAAAGTGTATCTTGGGCACGGAAAGAATCAAAATAGAGCCGGGTGCATGAGATACTAAAAGGAGTGTAATGTTATGGGATATCGTGGAAGAAGGTTAACGGCGAATGAAATTGCGATCGCGCGAACCGTTTATGGGGATTCAATAAATTATCGTGCGATCCGAATAAATTCTAACCTTTATCCGATAGTGTTTAAAATTCTGTGTCATTCCAGTAAGATTTGTAAAAACAGGAATGACTATTATGACCAAATTACCACACAAGACCACAAACCAAACTGGGGGCTTCGATTTTGATGAAGCTCT
>JALSHM010000452.1 GCA_026982235.1 Robiginitomaculum sp.
CAACAATGCCGCCGGGTGGTAGGCGGAAAGAAAGGTCTTTAATCAAGAGCTTGTCACCAAAACCTTTGGAGACATTATCTGCTTCCACCACCACATTACCGAGCCTTGGGCCTAGGGGTATGCGGATTTCTGCTGTCGTAACTTTTTCCGCTTCAGCACTATCGCGTAATTTCTCATAGGCCGAAATACGGGCTTTGGATTTGGCTTGGCGGGCCTTGGGGTTAGAACGTATCCAGTCCAGTTCACGTTTAAGGGCGCGTTCTTTGGCATCGCCTTCGCGGCCTTCTTGTTGCATGCGTTTATGCTTTGCAGCTGCCCAAGAGGAATAATTGCCTTCATGGGGAATGCCACGCCCACGGTCAATTTCCAAAGTCCAAGAGGTGATATTGTCAAGGAAATACCTATCATGGGTGATGAGGATAATCGCACCTTTATAATTCTTGAGGTAATTCTCAAGCCAAGCCACGGTCTCGGCGTCCAAATGGTTGGTTGGTTCGTCCATCAATAACATATCAGGCTTAGACAATAGCAGTTGGCAAATCGCGACCCGCCGCGCTTCACCGCCTGAGAGGTTTTTAACATCCCAATCCTTTGGCGGACAACCAAGCGCCTGCATGGCCATTTCGATTTTACTATCAATATCCCATGCGTCATTATTATCGACATGTTCTTGCAAGGCCGTCATTTCTTCCATCAATTCATCGGTATATTCTTCGGCCATTTTCATGGCGACAGCATTGTATTTGTCAAAGATGATTTTGTCTTCGCAGCCCATAATCACATTGCCCCAGACATCTTTACTTTCGTCGAGGCGCGGTTCTTGGGGGAGGTAGCCGATTTTGGTGCCCTCAGCCGCCCAATGTTCTCCGGTCACATCCTGGTCAACTCCCGCCATAATTTTTAGCAAGGTAGATTTACCAGAACCATTGATGCCGACCATACCGATTTTGGCATCTGGATAGAAGGATAAGTGAATATTGTCGAGAATGGTTTTATTGCCAAATTTCTTGGTCAAACCCTGCATGTGATAAATAAATTGACGTGCCACGAAAGGCTCCTATGTGGTAAATTGAAATTTGCGCTTATATGGCGCGGGGCAGGGTGTTTTGCAAGTGAGAAAGCTCAGTATAAAGTCCGCCGACTCCATGCGAACATCACCCGTTCACAGGTATTCCTTGGGCATACTTTGTGGTGCCGGATGGTTATCTCCGCCTCCGCCTGTGTTTTTTGCCTTTATAGCTGCCGCCCAAACCTTGTCTGCGCTTTTTCAGGTGTTTAGGTAGGGTGCCTTTTTCTGGTTTGGTCAGGATTTCGAAAATAAGACCACCTTGCAAGGGCATGGCTTCGACGAGTTTGACCGCGACACGGCGGCCAAAATGATAAGTGCCGCCCGTATCCGCACCGATGAGGGATTTGGATTTTTCGTCGAATATAAAACGTTCAAAACCTATAGTGCGTGCCGGGACGAAGCCGTCCGCGCCTGTTTCGTCTAGTCCAACAAAAAGCCCAGCATTGGTGACGCCCGTAATCCTGGCTTTAAATGTGGCGCCAATCCTATCGGCTAGAAAAGCGGCGATATAACGGTCTTTGGCATCCCGTTCTGCGGCCATGGCACTACGCTCGGTGGCGGAAATATGTTCGGATATTTCTTTAAGGCGGGTGTGTTCTTCGGCGCTCGTCCCACCGTCACCCAGACCGAATGCTTTAACCAAAGCTCTATGCACGGTCAGATCCGCATAGCGGCGAATAGGGGAGGTGAAATGGGCGTAATGGGTCAGGTTTAGGCCAAAATGCCCGACATTCTTCGGCGCATAAAAAGCTTTCATCTGGGTGCGCAATATGGACATAGATACGGTTTCTTCCAAATCGCGGGCGCGGGCTTGTTCTAGTAAGCGGTTAAAGCGTTTTGGGGTCGGGCGTTGTCCCATTGACCATTTGAGATCAAGTGCTGGCAAGAAGTCTGACAAGCCTTGCACACGTTCCATTTCCGGCGGCTCGTGAACCCGGTAGATGAGGGGCGTATTTGCGCGTTCCAAAGCTTGGGCGGCGCAGACATTGGCCTGTATCATAAATTCTTCGACCAATTTGTGGGCGTCGAAACGGTCTTTGATTTCTATGCCCGTCACCCGGCCTTTTTTATCCAAGACGACTTTACGCTCCGGCATTTCAATTTCCAGAGGCGCGCGCCGATTGCGGGCAGTACGAACGGCCTCATAGGCGGCATAAATATCTTTGAGAATATCATAGACGGGTTTGGCCATTTTGCCTGGCGCACCGTCAAATGCTTCTTGGGCTTGGGCATAGGTGAGGCGGGCATGGGAGCGCATCAGGCCGCGCATAAATATATGGCTAATTTTATCGCCGTTCTTGTCAAAGCGCATTTTAACCACCAGACATGCCCGGTCTTCATGGGGGCGCAAGGAGCATAAATCAGCGGAGATTTCTTCGGGCAACATGGGGTGGCATCGGTCAGGCAGATAGACCGAATTACCGCGCTTGAACGCGCCTTTATCAAGGGCAGAGCCAGGAGCGACGAAAGCACTCACATCCGCTATGGCCACCCAGACAATATGCCCGCCCCGGTTTTTGGCACTATCGTCTGGCTTGGCGAAAATAGCATCGTCGAAGTCTTTGGCATCTACAGGGTCGATAGTGACAAGAGGTAAGTCGCGCAGGTCTTTACGATATTTATCTATTTTGGGGAGTTTAAGGGCTTTGGCGTCCCTCAGTTCTTTGTCGCTAAACCCGGTGGGGATATTGTGTTCCAAAAGAGATATAAGCGAGGCCGCCTTGCCGTGCTTGGCATTGCCGATTATTTTAAGGATGCGGGCAATGCGCTCACCTTTATTTCGTTTACCTGAGAGTTCAAATTCCACAATATCGAGGTCATTTATTTTTGCGCCCCGTTCAGGGATATAATCAAAGCGTGAACCTTTCTTGGCGGGGCGAATACGCAGGCCGCGCCCGCCTTTAACCACAAAGCCGACTTCAATACGTGGCCCGTCGCCGAGCTTTTTGATGACGGTGGCTAAAATACCATTTTCCGTGGTTTTTAGGCGGCACAAAGCGCGCTCGCCAATGCTTACTTGGTTGGCATTACGGTGGCCTCTGTTCTTGCGGCCAGATTTTTGTTTGATGATAATTTGTGGCTTGTCGCCTTCTTTGTCCCACCGTGCAGGCACGGCAATTACATCACCTTGATCGTCTATATGGTCTATGTCCAGCACCATGACATTAGGCAAGGCATCAGACAAGCGATAAGCTTTGCGGTCATCGCGGACAAATGTTCCGTCGGCCATGAGTTCACCGAGGGCAAGGCGCAAATCACGCCGTGCGTCTCCGGTTACGCCAAGTATGCGGGCGATTTCCCGTTTGGTCAGTCCCGTTTTATGGCCAAATTTGCTTGGGCTGGCACCGCTCTTGACCGTTTCAATTAGGGTTTTACGGTTAATTTTCATGTTTTCCTTTAAAGTTGTCATCCCGGGCTTGCCCCGGGACCTCAATGTTTAAGAATAAAATACGAGGTCCCGGCTCTGCGCCACATGAGTAGCTTGGCCGGGATGACAAGAGCAAATATGTTTACTCTTATATTATTATTTTTTCTTCTTCGCAGACGCTTTCTTGCGCGCCGCAGGTTTCTTTTTAGCCGTTGTTTTTTTCTTTGCGGCTGGTTTCTTTTTCTTAGCCGGGGCTTTGCGCTTTTTTGCAGGGCCTTTGGCTTTTTTGGCGGCGATATATTCAACCGCCATTTCCATTGTTACATCATTCGGGTCGACATCTTTGGGAATAGTAGCGTTAATTTTTTCGCATTTTACATAGGGGCCATAACGACCACTCATGACACGGACGGGCTTTTTGGTCTCGGGATGGTCACCCAGTTCTTTGAGCGCACCAGCACCACCCCCGCGTTTTGCTTTTTTCTCGGCGAGTAAAGTCACGGCGCGGTTAATGCCAATTTCGAACATTTCATCTGCACTCTCAAGATTGGCATAGACCCCGTTGTGCAAAATATAAGGGCCGTAGCGGCCTATGGCGCCGCTAATTTTTTTGCCGTCCTCCGGGTGGTCGCCTATATGGCGCGGCAGGGAGAGAAGCTTGAGGGCTTTGAATAAATCAATACTATCATAGGGCCAATCTTTGGGCAGGCTGGTGCGTTTCGGTTTTTTGTCTTCGCCGAGCTGCACATAGGGGCCGTAGCGCCCAGTCTTCAGCCATACGTCAAGCCCTGTGTCCGGATCAACACCGAGGACTTTATCCTCAGAAGGCGTATCATCGGCACCGCCTTTACCGAATGAGCGTGTGTGTTTACACTCCGGGTAATTGGTACAGCCGATGAAAGAGCCAAAGCGGCTAACTTTCAGGCTCAGTTTACCGTCGTCACAGGCCGGGCATTTGCGTGGGTCTGATCCGTCTTCTTTCTCGGGGAATACCATAGGGCCTAGGGCAATGTTTAAAGCATCTAATACCTGCGATACTCTTAGGTCTTTAGTGCCGTCCACATGGGCGGAAAATCCTTCCCAGAAATTGGCCAGGAGTTTCTTCCATTCCAATTTACCGTCTGAGACTAGGTCGAGCCGTTCTTCCAAATCCGCCGTATAGTCATATTGCACATATTTGGTGAAAAATTCTTCGAGAAATGCAATCACAAGACGGCCTTTGTCGGCGGGGACAAAGCGTTTTTTATCCAAGGTCACATAACCACGGTCTTGCAAGACTTTGAGAATAGACGCATAGGTAGAGGGGCGGCCAATGCCCAGTTCTTCCATTTTCTTGACTAAGCTGGCTTCGGAATAGCGCGGCGGTGGTTGGGTGAAATGTTGTTCGGCCTCAACCTTTTCAGCCACAACCATATCATTAGCTGCAACGTCCGGCAGGCGGATATTATCTGCGGCAGCCTTTTTAGCGCGTTCTTGGTATAGTACCATAAAGCCGTCAAAGCGAACCACGGTTCCGCTGGCGCGCAAGCCTACCGTCTTGGCTTTATCGCCAATTTCAATGGTCGTGCGCTCTAATTGTGCCGTTGCCATTTGACTGGCCATGGCTCGGTTCCAGATAAGCTCGTATAATTTGGCTTGGTCACCAGATAAGTTTAAGTCTTTTGGTGTGCGGGTAAAACTGGTGGGGCGGATAGCTTCATGGGCTTCTTGGGCGTTTTTGGCCTTTGATTTATAGACCCGCGCTGTTTCGGGCAAATATTTGTCGCCGAATTTATTGGTGATAGTAGAGCGGGCTTCGCTGATAGCTTCACCGACCATAGAGACACCGTCTGTCCGCATATAGGTAATAAGACCAACGGTCTCGCCACCAATATTGATGCCCTCATACAGTTTTTGTGCCGTTTGCATGGTGCGTGTGGCCGAAAAGCCAAGACGCCCAGAGGCATCTTGTTGTAAGGTCGATGTGGTATAGGGCGGCAATGGATTACGCTTTACGGGTTTGGCGACTACTGAGGTAATAGACAGGGACGCAGCTTTGACGGCATCACGCGCCGCGTGACCGGATTTTTCGTCGCCCAAGGAGAACTTGGTCAGCTTATCACCGTTCAAAGCAACTAACTTGGCCGGGAAGTTCTTGCCTTTAGTACTGGCAATGTCAGCCTCGACCGTCCAATACTCTTGGTTCTGAAACTGTTCAATCTCGGTTTCTCGTTCGGTAATCAGGCGCAAGCACACAGATTGCACACGCCCTGCCGAGCGCGAACCCGGTAATTTTCGCCACAAAACGGGCGATAGGGTAAAGCCCACCAGATAATCCAAAGCTCGCCGCGCCAAATAGGCATTGACCAATTCCATGTCGAGTTCGCGCGGTGCTTTGATCGCGTCGGTGACGGATTTTTTGGTGATGGCGTTGAAAACAACGCGTTCGACCTGCTTATCTTTCAAGGCTTTTTTCTTAGCAAGGACTTCGAGCAAATGCCAAGAAATGGCCTCTCCTTCTCTGTCCGGGTCAGTTGCGAGGATAAGTTTATCAGAGGTTTTAAGCGCATTGACGATGTCGGTAATGCGTTTCTTTGCCCGCGTATCCACAGCCCAATCCATGGCGAAGTCTTCGTCTGGGCGCACGGAGCCATTTTTGGATGGCAGATCCCGGATATGCCCGAAGCTGGCAAGCACTTTATAATCTTTGCCTAGATATTTTTCTATCGTTTTGGCTTTCGCCGGCGATTCCACAATCACTAAATTCATAAATACACCACGCTTAGGGGAAGAAATTTTGGCGATAACTGGGGGAAGAGATATGAATTGTCAACCGACGGCATAAAAAAACTACATGGTAAATAAGCGATAAAATAACGGCTTTACAATTAAGAGTTTATTAAGTAGGGTTTAATATATAAATAGAAACACTATGAGCGGGGAGGCAAAAGTGGGCATTGGAAATACTAAACAAGAAAATGAGGTGCAGGCAATAGCAGAAATACCAGCGAGTGCTGCAAGAGATTATATAGCGGATATGTTGGCAGAGTTATGTGCAGTCGCAGAACAAAGCGGACAGCGAGATTTGCACATATTGCTTAAGCTAACAACACAGGCAGCGCGTAATTTTGCTGAATAGTGCGCCGTTTCCAGTATACAGGAAATTGATGTGATCGTCTAAATATTGACGCTACTTGGTATTTATAGTACGCAGAACCTTGGTTTATAGTTTGGCTTAACAGGGTGTGGAATGTCACTTTCCAGGAATATCGGATATATTTTGTTGCCCGTTTTATCGGTTCTAGGGGGGTGCGATACAAAGCAAGAAAGTGCTAATACACATACAAAAGCCAATGCTAACACACCAAATGTATCCGTGCCTAATGGTTGGTCTAGCAAAGCACGCGGGCAAATACAGGCTTTAACCAGGGTTTATCCGCAAGGAGAAATGACAGTTTTCATATCGCCTTGGATAAATGCCAAAGGCAAGACTGCACAACAATGGGTGCAGGCAGGTCAGTTTATGCCACCGCACGGAGAGCGGGTGATTAGTACCAACCATCAAATCAATAAAAGCCGAATTGACACTGCTCATTATGTGTTGCGCCAACTCAAACCCAAAAACGGTAAAAAACGCTCGTCGCTTATGTTAGCGTGTCTAAGATCTGGTCAGGTGCGCACAATTGATGCTTTTGGCGTTCAATCATTGTTTTCCGGCACCAATAAAGCCGTATTTAAAGATATGATATTGCTGAGTGAAACCGCTTGTGATGATGCACAATCGAGCCGGGCGCGAAAAAGAAATAGAGCGGCAGAGCAGCCGGGCGCGAATACGCCGAAAGTTGAAAAAGGCAAGCGTCTCAAGCCACCAAAATTCAAGAAAGGCAAGCCGCCAAAAAAACTGGAAGCGGTCTGGTCCACGGCTGAATGGGTAGTAGGCATTAACGGCATGGAATCCAAACGTAGTGCCTTGGTCAGTTTTTCGGATAATACGGCAACAGATAAACTCGCATACACATTCGCTAATGGTGTGAGAGCTTCCAAGAATAAATATCCTAACCGTTGGGGTAAGTCGCGTATTAAGAAAGGCGATATTGAAGTCAAGTGGAAGGGGGCGCGTGAGTATAGGGACTATTACCTTACTATGAAATCACGCCCTGGTAAAAATAACGAGCGCCTTAACCGCTGTTGGTCATCTTCGTTTTTTAGTACAATCGGCGACGCCAGCTCCTATGGTGGCAACACCGCATATGCAAGCAATAAATGGTGCTTTGCCAAAAATGGTCGTTTCAGCAATGACAGTTCTGTTTCGATTTCCGGTAGCACCGGGCAGTCCAACGTCCTGAGCGAAGTCGTGTTTTCCGGTGGTTCCAAAGGCAATAAGTCCGGTTGGTACCGTATTGATGGTCATGTGTTACAACTGGTTTATGATAACGGTAAAAGTCTGACAACGTCCATCGGTTTTGTTGAACGGAAAAAAACCAAAGATAAATACCATGCCTTGTTGCTGGGTAGCGGCTATTATGATTAGGTTCTGACCCTAGGCTCTAAGCCGATCTAACACGCCTTGTAATATATAGCTGGCCGCGAGTTTATCTACGGCTTGGGCGCGTTTAGCGCGCGATGTGTCGGCCTCCAAAAGCGTGCGGGTAACGGCGGCGGTGGATAGGCGCTCATCCCACAGTAGGATTGGCGTGTCGCGAATGCCCATGAGGTTATGGCAAAAATCCTTAACTGATTGGCTACGCGGCCCTTCAGAGCCATCCATATTCACCGGGTTGCCAATAACCATGGCGGCACATTGGCGTTCATCAT
>JALSHM010000453.1 GCA_026982235.1 Robiginitomaculum sp.
CCTAATGCCCAGCGAGCAAATGTCAGGTTTGACACAATCATGCGCCAAGTTACCAATGGTGCTTTAGGCGTCGCACGCGCCAAGGCCAAAAATGTCAGCATTTCCTATGGAGCCGATTTTGAAACTCTAGATGCTAGCATAGCACTTGATATGCAAACATTATTACGAGCAACCTGCGCAGAGATTGTCCGCACGGGCTTGGTGGTCTCCGGGGATTTAGTCTCCAGCCTTACCCGAAATTGGCGAATATCGCTAACGGGTAAAACCCGTGGACAAAGTTTAGAAATCAAACTTGAGTGGCACGGCCAAGCACTACCGCAATTCACCCCACAGAGCTTGCAAGCCTTACAAAATTTAGGCGGGCAGATGACGGCAAAGACAAAACAACAAGCCCGGCCAGATGATAAAGCTGGCCTCGTTGACGCGGGAGCCTGCGCACAAATATTGACAATCACCTGTCCTTTAAACACTTCTGGAAAATTCGCAGAGAAAGAGAAAACCTTGCCGCTCCAACACAAATCCCTCATTGGCGAAGAACGTATAGCCCGTGCAGGAAAAGGATGAAATAGCCATAATGAAAACATGTTTAATCGTTGACGATTCTAAAATGATCCGCCGGGTCGCGGCGCGTATCTTGCGCGAACTGAAATTCGAACCCTGTGAGGCTGGTGATGGGCGCGAAGCTATGGAAATGTGTAAAGTAGCAATGCCCGATGCGATTTTATTGGACTGGAACATGCCAGTTATGGACGGGTTGTCTTTCCTAAAAGCCTTGCGCGCTACCAAAGGTGGCGCCAAACCGATTGTAGTCTTTTGCACGGCAGAACGCGATGTCATAAAAATCGCCGAAGCTTTGGATGCGGGCGCTGACGAATATATTATGAAACCATTTGATTCTGATATTCTCGGCGCAAAGTTTTCCGAAGTTGGCTTATTGGGTCAAGATCCGTGTTCCTATAATGACCAAGCTATGGCGCAGATATGAGCGGAGCGCTATCCCTCAAGCCGAGCTATTATGAAGCTCTCAAGCGCCTGACCATAGAGCTTGTCGGAGTTAAGTTGGGCTCTGACCATGCGTTTTTAGTGGAGACCAGGCTATCCGCACTCGCACGCAAAGAGGGGTTTGATAATTTGTCGGAAATGATTGACGAATTATTTTCACGCGGACAAACCCGTTTAGCCATTCATGTGGTGACCTCATTATTAGAGCGGGCAACAGGGTTTTTCGAAGACCGTGCCGGGTTTGAAGCCCTAGGTGATATTGTTTTGCCTGACTTACACCCACTATATAGGGGTGGAACTTTGCGCATTTTGTCTTACGGTTGCTCTAGTGGCCAAGAAGTATATTCAGCAGCAATCCTCGCCGATAAACTCTCAGATGTCCTGCCCAATATGAAGATTGAGCTTACAGGTGTTGATTACCCATCCGAAGCTTTGGAGCGGGCACGCGCCGGGCGGTTTACCCATTTCGAAGTCCAACGCGGCCTCCCCATCCGCCGCCTTATCGAATATTTTGATCGCGATGGCGAGGACTGGGTGGTTAAACAAAGCCTGCGGGACAAAATTACCTTTCTAGATCATAATTTACTCACTGATATTGGCAAACTTGGCACTTACCAAATCGTTCTATTTCGCGGACAATTTGGACAATTCACCCAAACGGCCAGAAATAAAATTCTACGCGGTTTAAACAGGTTAGTTTGCGCCAATGGATATCTCATACTGGGTTGCCACGAAAGTCTAGACGACAGCAATTTTTGGTTCAAACCCATATCCGGCGCACCAGGTTGCTACAAAAAACGCGCTAAACAAGCCCCCATGTCAAATCCAGTTCCACATAACGAATACACAAATCACAGCCGCGCACATTAACTGACAAGCCCATCACCGAATTGTGTCTGTAAATTTTGGCGCTTATATGCTATAATGCTTCCCTATTAGGTGCAAAATAAAATGGAGGCACGAATGTCTATAAGGTTTATCATTGGGGTAGGATTTAGTTTTGGCCTGTTAATTTGTTCCTCGAACCCCGCGTTTTCACAATCGCTTGTCATCGGGGACGGGGGCGCCCAAGAATGCTATCACAATGTTAAACACGGGGATCCAGGCAGAGCCACCACGATTAAGGCTTGCAAGCTGGCTTTGCGTGACCCTAATCTTTCCAAAGCGGATGAAGCCGCGACCCATGTCAATCTCGGAATATTATTGATGCGAGCCAAACAATTTAAAGCCTCGCGCGTTCAATATGATAAAGCCATCGCATTGCAGCCCAAATTATCCGAAGCCTATATCAATTATGCAGCCAATTTGATTTATCTAGGTGAATTTCAAGAGGCTATTATTGCCTCCAACAAAGGCATAGAGTTAGGTACCAAGAAAATGCCGGAAGCCCTATTTAACCGTGCTATGGCTTATGATAATCTGCATAAATACAATGAAGCCTATAGCGACCTTAAAAAAGTACTATCCTTGCGACCAAGCTGGAAACCTGCATTGCGTGCCATTGATAATTACGAGATTTCTACAAAGCCCGCTAGTCGAGGTTAAGGGCTTTTAAGGTTAAGGTTTTATCCGCTTGCCAATTTCGCTAACCTAAGCTATTCATGACCCCATCAATCATAAGGGGCACTCATCATGAAAATCCGCACAGCACTATTTTCTCTTTCACTTTTGGGGGGCGTTATGGCATCACCAATACTACCATCAACATTTGCACCAGAAGCCCAAGCCCGTGACCTTGTTTCGGGGGAACGTGTGCGGGTCAAAAAAATGACCCGTGATATGAAAAACGTACAAGACAGTATCATCACCACAGGGCCGTCACATTTTCAAAATGCGACTGTTGTCGCAAAATATAAAAAACGGTTTGAGCAATTTAATCAAGCGCTGACAAAATATCCCCAGGTTAATGACCCTGATGTGGCTGCCGCTCGTGCCGCTTATAACGCTTTGGCCAAAGCTTTAACGACTGAATTTGCCCGGGCTAAAAAACAACTGGCCGAATTGGGTGATGCGCAAGCGCGGCTTAAACTCATTGAAAGCAATAGCCGCAAATACGCAGTCCCCAAACCCTTGGATTTACCATTTACGCCTGACGAGGCCAAAGCCTGGGTTAAAGCTTCCAGTGATGCCCGCACTGTGGCCGAGCATAACAAAAAAGAATTGGCCAAAATCGCTCCACTTGCCTATTTGCCCAAAAACAGAGGCACAGTACAATCCGGAGCGCCCTATGATAGTGATGATGTAAAGCGTCTGTCCCGCTGGGCCGATAAAATGTATAAATCCGTGCAAACGGGCTATAAAACCATGTCGGACAGGCTCGAGAGCAAAATGGCGCAAATTGAAGAAGAAGTGAATCGGCGCTGGAAAGATAATCCAGACAGCGATAAACGCTGGACATTTCTAAAGGCGGATCAGATTGCGCAAGCCGACAAATTATTTGCGGACGGCATTGCTGCGGCGCAATCTTCAATAGCCTTAGAAAGCGCCTTAAACCGTAGCACCGAACGAGC
>JALSHM010000454.1 GCA_026982235.1 Robiginitomaculum sp.
ATTGCAAAAATTGAAAAGGCCAAAGCCGATTTTGCCGCCAATCAAAAAATTGCCCTGGACACATCGCGCCTGCCCAAGCCAGAATCTAAAAATAGAAAACAGATGAAAATCGCCAAGAATATTTTGGCAATCCCGCGCTATGAATTTGGCAAGCACGGCCCAATCGTTTTGACCACCAAAAAAATCACCGAACATGAACGCAAAGATAGCGAGGTTAATTTTACCGATGCTGAGTTTCACCTCAGTGGTGATGTGACCTTAAAGGGCACAGAAACCATTTGGACATATAAGTGGAAAGAATTCAAATTCGCCACCCCTATCCAAGACGATGATGGCAAATGGTTCATCTGGTGGATTACGGCGCGGAATTATTCTTCGGGCAGCTCCGTCACGCCGATGAACCAATGGATTTCTGGCAAAGCCACTAAAGGCAATCAGATATTAAAGAAGAATTTTTAGACAAAACGCAAGGCGGCGGTATCGTTATTCCGCCGCAGCCGTTTCATCTTCTGGTTTTGGCTTTTTGGGCGCACGTTTCTTTTTCGTGACTTTCACAATGTCTGCGTCATCAGAAGCTTCTGCATTTGCCGCATCAGATGCTTCGGTTTTATCAGAGATTTTACCGTTTCGGCGACGATTTAAATAGTTGCGTGAACGCTTCTCTGATTTTTCAGAAACGTCTTCTTCACCTTGATCTTCAGGCCTATCGTCTTTGGCATTTTCTGCCGCATCAGACTTTTTATTGTTAGCCTTGCGGGCTTCATGTTCGGCACGCCTTGCGGCTTGTTCGGCTTCGCGTTTTTCATTGGCAATTCTTTGCTGCTCGGCTTTTTTCTCAGCTGCAATGGCCAATTCTTGCACAATCCGCAAATAATGCTCGGCATGTTGTAGATAACTCTCCGCCTTGACCCGGCGTCCCGAAACTGACGCATCGTGCGCCAGAGACATATATTTATCATATATAGTTTTGGCAGAACCACGCACCCGCACATCCGGGCCATTACTATCCAGTGCCCTATTCGGGTTATTGTTTTTATTGTTATTGTGTTGTGGCTTACGGCCTCGACCTCTTGGGCGTCTACTCATAAGTGTTTCCTATATATGCGGCCCCAATATATATGGGCATTGCCCAATCGCAAACCAACCTGCCGCAATGGCGGTACGCATTAAATTTTGTAATTTGTCCTAACCTCGGCATAATTGCCTGCTAGGGTTTCTCCAATAAATAAATCTCTTATTATATTTTCTGGTGCGGCGGATTTACCATCCGCTATGCCCCGAACGGCAACGAGGAAATGCCCTTGGGGCACGAACCTTGATGTGTAAACTAGCGCCTCATTTGCATTTGTCCAAGCTTTTTTTGCATTTAATTTGGTTAAAATGTCGCACTTATGATGCGGTCGTGCCCCGCTAAATCTTGCTGGCAAATAATGTCTTTGGCGCCGGCCTCGTCCAGCAAAGTCGTGACGGCCTGTTTTTGATCATAGCCGATTTCAAACACAATAAAACCGCCGGGTTTCAGCACATCTCTAAGGCCCGGAATAATTGTCCGATAGGCATCCAGCCCGTCCTTGCCACCATATAGAGCCAGATCTGGTTCATAAAGTTCAACATCCGGCATTAAATTGGCCATAGCACCTTCGTCTATATAGGGAGGATTACAGACAATAATGTCGTATCTCTCAATGATATTCTCTAGATAATCCGAGCTATAAAACAAGCTTCTGTCACTGACTTTACAGCGCTTTGCATTGATCCGCGCTATTTTCAGCGCCGCAGGGGAAATATCAACACCCGTACCAGAAGCGTCTGGGCGCTCGTGCAAAAGGCTAATCAGTAAAGCGCCACTGCCCGTACCAATATCGAGAATACGCGGCTTGCTCATGTCACCCATAAGCGCCAACGCCCGCGCCACCACGCCTTCGGTTTCCGGACGCGGGATAAGCACATTTTCATCCACCACAAAATCCAATGCCCAAAATGCTTTTGTGCCGAAAATATAGGCCATAGGTTCACGGGCTAATCGCGCACCCAATAATTCTTGAAAATCTGTCTGTACGCTTTGTGGTACAATTTCGCGGTCGCTGGTAATCAAATCGGCTACGGTTTTATGGCTGGCTTTTTCCAAAAGTAAACGCGCGTCTAAGGCTGGGTTCTCGACCCCAACACCTGTCAACATTTGCACAGCTCCGCGCCTCAGTTCACCGTAAGTTATCTTAGCCATCAGTCTCAAGCGCCGCTAGTTTCTCGGCCTGGTCTGCCGCTACCAAAGAATTGATAACTTCGTCCAAGGCATCGCCGGTAATGATTTTATCCAGATTATACAAGGTCAAATTTATCCTATGGTCACTTACCCTACCTTGGGAATAATTATAGGTGCGAATACGTTCGGAACGATCGCCAGAGCCAACTTGGGATTTGCGGTCACCCGCCCGCTCTGCATCTATACGTTCGCGCTCCATGTCATAAAGCTTCATCTTGAGGATTTTTTCGGCATTGGCACGGTTTTGGTGTTGGGATTTAGCATCGCAGACAACGACGATTCCGGTCGGTTCATGGGTCATGCGCACGGCACTGTCGGTTTTATTCACATGCTGACCGCCCGCACCGGAGGCACGCATCGTATCGACCCGCACATCACTCATAGAAAAATTGACCTCAATGTCTTCGGGCGCAGGCAGGACGGCAACTGTGGCGGCGGACGTATGTACCCGGCCTTGGGTTTCGGTGACCGGAACCCGTTGCACGCGGTGAACGCCGCTTTCAAATTTCATTTTCCCAAATACGCCATTGCCCGTGATGGACGCGACGATTTCCTTATAGCCGCCCATATCAGCCTCGGATTCAGTCTCAACCTCCAGCTTCCAGCCTTGGAGCTGGGCATAGCGGGCATACATGCGAAACAAATCACCTGCAAATATTGCCGCTTCATCGCCGCCCGTACCGGCGCGGATTTCTATGACCACAGACGCATTATCGTCTTTGTCTTTGGGCAGGAGTAGAATGCTCACTTCGCGTTCTAAATCCCCTAGCCCATTTTTGAGGGCAAATAATTCCTCTTTAACCATGGCGGCCATTTCCGGATCGTCCATCATGTCTTCAAGATCGGCAATTTCGTCAAGACGCTGTTTTAACGCCCGTACGCCTTCGGCCACAGGACGGAGTTCTGCATGCTCTTTGGCCAGTTTAACAATTTCGTCCGGCACGGTCTCAACGCCCATGCGCGCCTCAATAGCGTCAAACTTCTCCAAGACCTGCTCTAATTTCTGCTTCGGTATTTTCATAAGCCCTATGTAAGGATAAAGCACACAATGTCGAGAGGGAGTTTTGTTGTGGATTCGCCCCAAAGCGTTTTGAACCGCCCCGGGTTTGCCAGTGTGTTGTCTATCGAAAAAGATCCGGCAGCCGTTCAAGCCCTGACGGCTATGCGCTGAGCAATACGAGAAACAGATTTTACAAGAGACAGGCTTCGCACTCACTTGAAGTGCGTGCGCGAGCCGTGCGGATGGTGTTGGAGAATGAAGGTGAGTATTCATCCCGCTGGGCGGCGATCACATCGATTTCAGCCAAGATTGGATGCGTACCACAAACCCTGTAGACCTTTTTGTGAATCCTGTATATCAACAGACCCTATCTGGAAGGACAGAAGTGTCAGATCAAGTCAAAACTCTTACAAATAACCACCAAGCATCATACCTCTAAAATTCGTATTCAACATCTTCAACGGGTTGTTTATCCCCTGCAATTAAGCTGGGAAGTTCACCGTAACGTATTACACCTTCAGCCTCGCCTATGCCGCCCACGACAACGAACCTGTCTTGAGAAAAATTATAATTCGTATTGTTCAACTTGATAATTACAACCTTATCAATTTCTGCCTCTAACATCTCTAAAACCACATCATGTTTCTCCCCGCCAAATTGAAGGAAAACACGAGAGTCCAACAACACTATTTCTGACGTCGCACTGTTTATTGTCTGAACAAGGCTAATAATTTTCTCAATGATTTTGATGTGTCGTGGCAATATGTACCTTTGAACACCCATGACTGATTTCGAAAATGCACTGGCAAGATCTTCCTGCTGGCTGTCCCACTGCCGATATATGTCGTTTTGCGACACCAGCCGAGTTATGACATCTATATTTTTGTTGACTTGTTTCTCGCATGCAACACTATCGTCTCCTTTGAAGAAAAAGTTCGAGTTTAGCTCCTTAATCACACAAACATCTTTACGAGCCAACTCAATTTGCAAAGAGAGATTATCAGATGGATAAGCTCTAACGATTGTGAACCTTGATAATTCGAATTTATCATAAAATAGAACCGCACGACTATCAAAAAAGTCTAAAACGACCGGTTCATTATTGCTCAAATTTGTATATTTACAACAGCAGTCTGCTTGGGTCCCCCCTGCGTGAGTATTGACGTTAGCCTCGGGCGCCAGTTTATTTATTTTGCTCAGCTTTAATAATTTAAAGTAGAAGCGGCTCATGATGTTTACCGCTATAAACCCACGTCCAATCACAGTATGAACTTGCCTGAGTACGACAAGTATAGTAACAAATTTCGCAACTTCCAACTTCAAGGATCCTGCATCCAAGAAAGTCATCATCCCTAATATTGCAATGGCTAAGATAAGCACTAGAGAGTTTGTCAGCGACGTCCCCTGCGCCAATGTAAACCTCTCGCCGTAT